>JAHZKU010000254.1 GCA_022600255.1 Actinomycetes bacterium
AAATGGGTGGACGTCACCAAGCAGGTGTGTGCAGGGCAGATGTCTGCGCCCGAGGGCATTAGCGACGAGTGCGACGACTGATACGCAGCCACAGCCGGATCTCGGGCTTCGAACAGGCCGATCTGTCGCATATGGGTTAACCAACTTCCACAGTTCCATTAAGCGACGACATGTTACGAAGTGGCTGGCAGGACACTCCCGCCAGCCACAGACTGCGTGATCGGGCCTCTCACGGGCATCGATAGGCGTCGAAAACGTGACAGTGAGCGCTGGAAGTTCCGCGCTGGTTCCGACTGGTGAGCGAGTAATGCTGCCAGTCGTGCGGGGGCAAACCCTGGCTGGCGACACTCTGGCCTTGGCTGACCTGGGGGGACAGGTGGTTGTCCTGAACGCCTGGGGCTCGTGGTGTGCGCCGTGCGCCGAGGAGTTACCGCTACTGAGTTCTCTGGCGAAACGACATGAGGACGTGCGCTTTGTTGGCCTTGTGGTCCGCGACAACCCGGCCGAAGCGCTGACGATGCGAAACGAGCTCGGGCTGGCCTCTCCCAGCATCGTGGACCAGAACGGAACCATTCTGCAATCCCTGCCAGGGGTCCCGCCGCGGGCCATTCCCAGCACACTGGTGTTGGACCGACAGGGAGCGATCGCCGCCACCTTCGTCGGAAAGATCACGGCCGGAGAACTGCAGACGGTTCTTGCAGAACCCGGGTACGTCGAGCCGGCTCGACTTACCCGACATGACGCATCCTCAGGCCCGCGGCGGGAAGGACTCGGCCACGGTCGGCGACTCGAGTTGTCCGGAGAGAAGTGTGCCGGGTTCAATGCAGCGTGCCGAGGCAATCTTGAGAAGAATCCGCAGTGCCGGGGTCGATGCGTCGCCGCCGCTGTCATAGCCGCGAATGGTCTGAGCCTCAGGCCTCGAGTCTGGGACATCTCAACCCATGCAGGCCTGCTTGTCGCTATGGTTCTGGTGAGTGAAGGGCAAACATGGAAGCACGCGGGCCCTCCTTCATCGGCGTGCTTCGCAAACTCTCCTTCGTGCTCGGCGTGATTCTGGTGCTGCTGGTGCCTGTTGCTGTGTGGTCGCCAAGCGCCGCCGCGGCGGCAGTGCCGGGAGTCTCGATGGGACTCGTTGCAACACTCTCCTTCGATCGATACCTTCCCGTTCTGTGGTCCCTGCTCTCACTGTGTGCAGTGATATGGGTCGCGTTGCTCGTGAACAGCAGTGTCATCGCTTCTGTTCTCCTCATGGCGCTGTTGGGGCTGGCTACGGCCATGTCAGGCAGAGTGGGTATGCGCTCGGTCGCGATGCAGGGGGCGATCTTTGGTGCTGCAGCACTCTTCCCGCAGCCACCACCGGCTGGCGACATCGGCTCAGTCCTTGGGGCGACGAGCACGGTCGCTGCTGTTCTTGTCGGGGGGCTGGTGCTGGCTCTCGTGTTCCACGTGATCACCCGTGGGGGTACACCGGCCAAGCCGGTGATCACCCCTTGGCCATCCACGATTGCCAACAGCGTCGTTCTGGTGCTCACCTTGGTGATCGCGACCTATTGGGTCATGTCATGGGACCGGACGCCGGTCGGCGCCTGGCTGATGGTCACCATCGTGGTCCTGGCACAGCCTTCGACAAACATCACCCTGTGGCGAAGTGCTGAACGAGTGGTCGGAACTCTGCTCGGTGCTGTACTGGCCGCGGGAATCGCTGTGGTCATGAGCGCCACCTGGCAGGCGCTCGTCGTCGGATTCATCTTCGTCGCTCTGGCGTGGAGTTTTCGCATTTCCCACCCGGTGGTGGAGACGGGTCACTACTACTGGATCTATGCGTTCCTGTGGACGCCGGCCATGGTGTTGCTGACTGTGCCGCAGGGGGGATCTGAAACATTGAGCGCCGATGGTCAACGCCTAGTGCTGACGTTCCTGGCCGCGGTGTCCGTGGCGGTAGTGAGCATCCTGACCCGTTGGGGCGTGGCCCTTGTCACCCCTCCGAGTGCCAACTCGTCGCAGCCGCAGAAAGCATCGACTGACCAATGATTCCCAGACTGCTTTCCGGAATCCGCGCCATCGCGCAGCCCGTCACCGAGGGCCATGCCCAGATTGGCACCTCCAATGACCGTTGGGTGGACATAGGATCACCGTCCACAGCTGATCAGATGACCAAAGTATGCGTGTCCTTGTGCGGGCTCGGCAGTGCCGTAGCTGGTTGAAATGTAGGTTTGAAGTGCCCATAGTGTTGTGTTCCTTTCTGTGAGGGATGAGGGAGCACAGCACCGGCCCAATCACAGGTCGGTCACCGAGCGCGGGCGGCGCCGGCCGCCGTTGCGGCCATTACGGCCATACCGAGAGCGGCCCAGCCCATGGTCTGCGGGGTTGAGCTGACGGACAACAGCAACCCGAAGATCAGGGTGCCCAGCGGTGCGGCCAGACCTACGGTCATTTGGTAGGCCGCTAGGCCCTCCGCCGCACGGCCCTCGCCGAGCGTCGCGGAAGCCGCACCGAGGTTCAGAGCCCGGATGGTGAAAAGACAAGCACCTAGGCCCACCGCAAGGAGAACCCAGGCGGCGAGTTGGATCGGACCGGACAGCAACGCCGCAGTGACCCCCATGATCGCCAGCAGCCCCGCGGAGAGAAGTACGCAGGTCCGTAGCGCCTGTGTGTCGGAGCCTTTGCGTAGCAGGAAGGCCACGATCTTGGGGCTAATCATCTTCCCGGCGCCCACCGCCGCGACGACAGCCCCAGCACCGGAGACAACGTCGGCGAGACGGAACTCCTGCATCAGGGGCACTACCATCACGGCCACAGGCGCGGCGAATAATGCGGTGGTGACGCCAAACCACACCACCTGGCGCAAGTGGCGACTTCGGCGGACATCCAGCAGCGCCGAACGAAGTGGCCGTGCGGGTGCTTGCGCATACGAAATCTCTGTGCGGGCGGGACGCAGCCAGGAGAAGACCGCCAACGGAAGCGTCAATAGGCCATTGAGCACAATAGCGACAGCTGGGATGGTCCAGGTGATCAGCACGCCCGCCAGCAGGGCTCCGACGAGCGCGAAGACTCCCGTGACAACTGATCGGCGGGCGTATGCTTTGGCCACGCCTTGGCCCAGGTAGTCACCGGTCACCAGTGGTTTCAATGTTTTTCCGATGCCACTGAGTCCACCCAGCATCGGGGCTGCGACCAGCATGAAAGCGACATTAAACGCTGACAAGGCGACCGTCAGGCCGAGACTGATCCAACCGACCACGACAAGGCTCTGCGTGAGAGCGAATGCTTGAGGGGTGCGAAGTCGCTGACTGAGACGCGGGGTCCAGGGGGCCGCAAGGGCTGCCGACAGCAGGAACAGGGACATGAAGATGCCAGTGAACAGGGCACCCCGGTCAGAGTGGCCGAAGGTGATGGCGGCCGTCGCCCCGAGCTGACCCGTTACGCTGCCGGCGGCGTCCAGACCGCTGAACAGCAGGTAGAGTTTGGCCGGTTTGCGGCCCAACACTGTCAAGCCTGACGGCCCATCACTTCGCGTAACGGGCGAGGTTCCGGATGAAGCGGCTTGAGCTGAAGGTGCCCACACCCGTAACGCGATCATAGCCCGGTACTGCAACGTAGCCAGGAATGGTGCTGTTCGGTGTGACGTAGTAATTCCAGCCCCACACAATGTCATCTATCCCGCCATCAGGTCGCTGCGACAACTTGTAGATCGCTCTATTCACGTTTGGCAGCGGAGCATCGGCGATCTGGCTGGCCAAAGTGGTGATACCGGCCATGAGGGGTGTCGAGTGACTCGTCCCGCCAACGGGTTCCCACTGACGAACGCCCCCAACGGGCATCCTCACGGGGAAGGCGCTACCGAACGGGTCAGCAGCCAGTGAGATATCCGGATAATTTCGGCCTCGCTTGCTGGTTCCGGGGACGCGCTGCCACTTGGGCCGTTTGGCGAGTTCGGCCACCCCTCCACCGGAACTCGTCGAATAGCCACTTGTCGACCAAGCCACATCGTCGGTGATCCGGTTACCGCGGCTGTCCAAGGTGATACTCGTCCCGCCGACAGCCGTCACGTTCGGATCGGCAGCCGGGTAGAAGGCCGTCCGTTTCTCGGGCAGATCCGGGGCCGGAAGGTAGGTCCCCCAGTCACCCGAACCCGCGAACGAAGCAATACCCTGCTTGCGCGCCTCTTTCAGGGCTCGGCGCAACGGACGATAGGTCCGCTCGACTCCGCCGAAGCTCATCGAAATCGCCGTGACCCGCTTCTTCATCGCAAACTTGATCGACTTCGCCAGTGGCCTCGCGTCGAGCTCTATGCCGTCCTCACTGCTCACCGGTACGGCCAGAAGCAAGATTTTTGCCTTGGGCGCCACACCATGCACGGTCTGAACATCAAGAGCCGCTTCACCAGGTTCGCCGAGTGTGCCAGCCTTGCCGACAGGATAGGCAATCTTGATCTTCGGCTTGGCAAGACCCCAGGCTTTCGAGGCGTACCGAAGGTCCTGCTTTAGCCCCTTGTAGCGGTTCATCACGATCGCTACTGTCTGGCCCTGGCCTTTGATGTTCTGCTGGTGCAGGTCGGTCACGCCGTAGGCGCGGTTGAATTGAGCGGGACTGTAACAGCGACTCTTGAATTCCTCGAGGCACTGTTGTGTCGTTGGGGCATCAGAACCCGAGTCAGTCGCGGCGGTGCTTCTGTCCTCCGCGACCCCTGGACTCATCACCGTTGCCAGTAGGATCACCGCCGACACGAAAGCAACCAAGACACCTTTTCCTGTAAGCACGGACCCTCCCTGTGAGCTACCACAAAACCGTACCCAAGGCACCACCATGAAGCTCGCTGAGGCGACTGGACCCGCCAACCCCGATTGTCGACTCAGCCGTATCCCGGGCCGTTTGCAGCTGATGTTGTCCGAAAGGTTTGTCCAAGGGGCCTAGGTGGTTTGGTGAGGCTGTCGGGTTCAGAAGCGAGCGGTTTCCCCCGGCGCCTGCAGTCCAACGGACAGCCCGGGGCGCTCACCCGGAAGGATAGTCACCCACGAATCGGTCAGCAACGGCGCCAGTCGTGCGCTCAGGAAGCTTGCGTCAGGGTGAACGACGTTGATCTCTGCCACCTGCCATCCACTGTTCGGCAGCGTCTCGGCTCCGATCACGATGTGGTCCAACACCAACCGGGCCGGTGTTCCAGAGGATGTTGCATGGTCCGATGCCTGCATGAGACAACCTTGTCAGAGACCGAAGCCTTCAGTCGGGCAACATTTGGGCATTTGGCCTGATCCCTGGCAGAACGGTCAACACAGGGATCCTGAGTCACACGTCCCAGCAGCACTACCGCGTGGGACTGCGAGGCCGGATGGATTGGAATAGGCTCGAGCTACCAACTCAGCCACGCCAGAGCGGGGCCATCGAAGGGGAATCGCCATGCGATCATTGTCCGTGCCAGCGCGAGGCCAGAACATCCCAGATCTACCCTTGGTGCAGACCGTGCGGGATAGCGCCATCGGGACAGACCTCTTGCTGGAGGGCCCGTTTGGCCCCCGATTGATCACGTATGCCGACTACACGGCCAGCGGTCGGGCACTCACATTCATCGAGGACTTCATCCGCGCTCGAGTTTTGCCCACCTACGCCAACACCCACACCGCGTCCAGCGCAACTGGACTACAAACCACCCGCCTGCGTGAGGAAGCTCGTGAACTGATCGCAAACGCGCTGTCGGCTGACCCGGACGACTATGTGGTGCTATTCGTCGGGTCGGGAGCCACAGGAGCGGTGGACAAACTGGTGTCCTGCCTCAACTTGCGCCTCCCCGCCGACTTGGATCACAAGTACCATTTCTCCGCACAAGTCCCCGAGCAGGAACGCCCAGTTGTCTTCATCGGACCTTACGAGCACCACAGCAACGAGTTGCCCTGGCGGGAGTCGATCGCCGATGTGGTGACAATCGCGGAGGATGAAGCCGGGCATATCGATCAACAGCATCTGGCGCAAGCATTGGCTGACTACGCCGACCGACCCCTAAAGATCGGGTCCTTCAGCGCCGCCAGCAATGTCACGGGAATTATCACGGCCTGTGATGAAATCTCCGCACTATTACACGAACATGGGGCACTGGCTTTCTGGGACTATGCCGCGGCCGGGCCGTATCGCTCCGTCCGAATGAGTGCGCCTGAGGATGCGCCCGGCGCCTACAAGGATGCCGCGTTTATGTCCGTTCACAAGTTCATTGGCGGCCCCAGCACACCGGGGCTCCTAGTTGCCCGCAAAGAACTCTTCGGCAATACCGTGCCTGACGTGGTTGGTGGCGGCACCGTGGCGTTCGTGACACCGGTGGATCATGAGTACGTCACCGATATCGCCGAGCGCGAGGAGGGTGGTACCCCGGCCATCGTGGAGAGCATTCGAGCAGGCCTAGTTTTCCAACTCAAGGAGGCCGTGGGTGCGGCGAACATCGAGGAGCTCGAAGCCGACTTTGTGCGGCGGGCGTTGGCGGCGTGGTCGCAACACCCTGGGGTTGGAGTCTTGGGCAGCACGGAGGCGGAGCGACTCTCCATCATTTCGTTCACTGTCCAATCGCCTCGAGGGGGATTCCTGCACCACAACTTCGTTGTGGCGGTCTTGAACGACCTGTTTGGCATTCAGGCCCGCGGCGGCTGCTCTTGCGCCGGTCCGTATGGCCATCGGCTGCTCGGGATCGACCTAGCCGAGAGCCGTGAGTTCGAACGGGAGATCGGGCGTGGCTGTGAGGGGATCAAGCCAGGGTGGACGCGGGTGAACTTCAACTACTTCATCGACGAGACAACGTTCGACTACATCATCCAAGCGGTCGGCATCATTGCCTCCCTCGGACATCGCCTACTGCCCTTGTATGACTTCGAGCCCGACAGCGGCCTCTGGCATCACAAAGATTGGCAACCTGAACACCGGTTGTCCCTGCGTGCGCTGCAATACGTCGACGGCGATCCGCGTATGCCAGCGCCGCAACCAACAGGCGATACGGCGACGTTGCCCCAGCACCTAGCCGAGGCCGAGAGGATCCTGCAGGGATTGCCGGAGCCTTTCGAAAACCCAGAAGCGCAACAGCTTCCGGCGGACTTTGAGGCCCTGCGCTGGTTTGAACTACCACCGGAATGCCTCGGCTTGAGCAGCGCCACCAACTAGCGGTGGCTAGGCCGAAAAGCGCGCTGAGGGGCACGGCGGTACGCTGGCGAATGACGCTGATCACCCAGGGAGATCACAGTGGCTCGATCCGATCAAGTTCCCACGAACTCAGGTTTCCACGCACGTAGCACCGGTGCTGAGGTCCTTGCCGACGTAGACCTAGCTGGTAAACACGCCATCGTGACAGGCGGCTACAGCGGGATCGGTTTGGAGACGACCCGAGCCCTAGCCGCGGTCGGCGCACGCGTGATTGTGCCTGTTCGCACGCCGCAGAAGGCCGCGCAGGCCTTGGACACCGTGGCTGGCGATGTCGTGGCCGTGCCACTGGATCTAGCCGACCTGGCCTCGATCCAATCCTTTGCAGCCGAGATGACAGCACAGTTGCCAAAACTGGACCTTCTGGTCAACAACGCTGGCATCATGGCCAGCCCACTTTCCCGGGTCGGCCCGGGCAGGGAATCTCAGTTCGGCGTCAACCACATGGGGCATTTCGCCCTGACACAGGGGCTCCGTCCGTTGCTGGCGCGAGCCGATGCGGCCCGAGTGGTGACGCTATCGTCGACGGCGCACAAGAAGAGCGATATTCGCTGGCACGACATCGGCTACGAAGAGACGCCGTACGACAAGTGGGAAGCCTACGGCCAAGCAAAGACGGCCAATGCCCTGTTTGCCAATGCGCTGTCACGCCGGTTGCGCGATGAGGGCGGGTTGGCGTTTGCCGTACATCCCGGCGGCATCTTCACACCACTGCAGCGTCACCTCCCCCAAGACGAGATGATCGCGCTGGGCTGGCTGGACCAGAGCGGTGCGCCAAGTGAACTGGCCAAACAGGGCTTCAAGACACCCGAGCAAGGCTGCTCGACTTCCCTCTGGGCGGCAACGTCACCGGACCTAGCCAATATGGTGGGCGTGTATTGCGAGGACTGCGACATCGCATCCCCCACGGATCCGGCAAGCCCAACAGCTCGGTTTGCTGGTGTCGAAGACTACGCAGTGAACGATGAGTCTGCCGAGCGGCTCTGGGCCGTGAGCGAGGATCTGCTCGCACAGGCCTAGACCAAGCGTGTTTGGGCGCGGTCGCCGAGACCCGCGCCCGGGCCGAGCGAACAACCTGCACGCCACCTTGGGCTACTGTTGCCCATGACCTTCTCCAGATCCACCGTCGCCCTGGCCATCGCTGGGCTACTTCTACTCACGGGCTGCGCAAACACTTCGGGGGAGAGTGAGTCCGAATCGCAAGCCTTGCCGGCGTCCTTCGTGCAAGACGTTCGCACCACGACTGCTGAAGTTATGGCCGAATACGATGTTCCAGGCGCCGTGGTTTCGATCTGTGCTCCCGGGTACGCGGATACGGTGATCACCGAGGGCTTAGCGGACACCCAAGCCGCGACGCCAATGACTGCGGATCTGGTCTGGCCGATTCGTAGCCAAACGAAGTCCTTCACTGTGACGCTGATCCTGCAGCTTGCCGACGAAGGCAAGCTGAGCTTGGATGACACCATCGACCAGTACGTGGCTGGCGTGCCAAACGGTGACCAGATCACGCTGCGCCAGCTCGCGGAGATGACCAGTGGCGTGCCGGAATACACCACCGAGGCGTGGCTGAAGGACTACCTAGCCGATGAGACCCGCAACTTCACAACATCGGAGTTGATCGACTACGCAGTAGCAGAGCCTGCCATGTTCAAGCCCGGCAAAAAGGCTGTCTACGTGAACACCTCAACCTTGCTGCTTGGCCAGGTGGTGGAAGAAGTCGAGGGGAGGCCCTTTCCCGAAGCGTTGCAGCGCAAGATTCTGGATCCCCTCGAACTCACCGAAACCGGCTACCCCAACAGCTACGACGACTGGAGTGGACCGCATCCCACCGGGTACCAGCCTGATGACGCAGGGGACCTCACCGCCCAGGACAACAACTTCACGGTCTTCGGCCCAGCCGGTGCAATGACGTCCACGGTCTCAGACATGTGTCGCTGGGGATTGGCCCTTGCCACTGGCGAGCTATTGGATGAGGACACCCAAGCGGCCCGGTTGCAGGGCCAGCCACTGAAGGAAGGCCCGGAGTACGACAGCTACGGACAGGGAATCGGAGAGCTCTCTGGCTTCATCGGGCATACCGGAGAAGGGTTCGGGCACACGGTATTGGTGATGGCGGATCCCGAGACCGGCACCACGGCCGTGATCAACATGAATATCGCTCAAGCTGAGAAACATGTCCCGACCACACTGTTCCGGGAGTTGGCACAACCGTTGTCTACGCTTTCGTAGCGGTCAGGCCACGGCCTCCAGTTGCTCGCTAACTAACGATTCGTATCGAATTGAGGAAGGTCGGGCTGGCTTGAGTTGAGCTCGAGGAATGCGGGATTGGTCACCATCTCAACGCAGGCATCCCACAGGGGTAAGGATCCTTCCGGCGCCGGCCGGTGCAACAGCACGGGGCCATACATCGCGGTGGGTTCGCCGGTGCTCTTCGTAATGCCCAGGACGGGGGTGTTGCCAGCCTCGTCCCCGATCATGGCGTAGGCGCGGCTCATGCTGTTTTGGATCGCAGCATCCCAGGATGGCTCGTCGAACGCAGTGGCGTAACTGGGCTCCAGGCCTATCGCTGCAAGTACATCGGCTGGGGCAAAGTCCCAATCTCGGCCCTGCCAAACCAGCGTGGCGAACGCAAAGTATGCCTTGCCTGCCGCCTGTTCGGACTCAGCGGACTTCAGGGCCTGGATCACACGCAACAGACGATGCGTGAACCACAACTTTTCGTAGTTAGGTGATGACTCAGGCGGGTCCTTCCGTAGGTACAGGCTCATGGGCTCCCAGGCGATATCAATGTCGCGATGGGGCGCCACGTCCTCCACGAGCCATTGGGCCGCCATCCAAGTCCACGGGCACCGGACATCGATCCACAGACTGACCTTCACAACGTCTCCCTCATCGTCGGCAACTCCGCCCCTGCTGAGGCCAGACCAGCCTCACGTCTAGGTTATGGCTGGGAACGCCATGCCGCACAGCCGAATCATCCCAAATCTGCTTCTGGGTGGTGTCGTCTTGGGTACTAGTCAGGTTAGGCAGACAGCATGCCTAGTCGTGGAACTCCAACTCGCGAACGTTGGTGTTGATTCGAGTACCGCCCGTGCCAGCCATCACTGCGGTGAGATCATCTAGCGCGCCAATCACGGCATCCGAGCCAGGGCGACCCTCAGCAAACCGGCACGCCGCCTCGACCTTCGGCCCCATCGATCCCTCCGCAAAGTTGTATTCAGCAATCTGTACCGGTGATGCCGCCTTGATGCGACGCTGATCGGGCTGGCCCCAGTTGAGATAGACGGCGTCGGCATCCGTGGCGATCACGAGAAGGTCCGCTTCCAATGATTCCGCCAGCAGGGCGCTGGATCGGTCTTTGTCG
>JAHZKU010000255.1 GCA_022600255.1 Actinomycetes bacterium
GCCGCTGCTTTCTGGATCACACTCAGGCCGTCCTCTTCGTGGATGAACTGCAGTCGGGCGTCGTATCCGGACACAACCGGCACTAGGGGCAGGCTGAAGTAGGAGGTCATTGGCGTCTGAACCCGAGGGCCGATGAAGTTGGCGAAGCGCAACGTGGTGACCGTGACATCCGGCCGACGTCGCCCGAAGCCGCGCACGTAGGCCTCCACCTCCACGGAATCCTTGGCCCACCCAGAACTTGGCGAGTGTTTCGGCTCGACATCCTCGGTGAACATGGCTGGGTCCCGTGGACCGGCGCCGTAGACCGAGGATGTTGATTTGACCACGAGGCGCTGAACACTGGGCGATTTCTGGCAGGCCGCCAGCAACTGCATAGTCCCGATGACGTTAATCTCTTTCATCGAGACCCGTCCGCCAGCCTGCACCGGGGTGGCGATGACGCCCATGTGGACGACTGTGTCGACTTCAGCGGCGTTGATGACTTTGGAGATAATCGGGTTACGAATATCGGCCCGCACAAACTCGGCCCGACCGATGTTGCCGCGCGGCGGCACAACATCGACACCAATCACACGATCAATGCTGGCGTCTTCGGTGAGAATCTGCGCCATGCGCCCACCGAGATACCGAGAAACCCCGGTTACCAGGACAACCTGACCCATTGGGCCTCCTCCCCATTACCCGCATCAACTGCGGGTCACCCACAAAGTCCGTTGCTACTTCTTATTACGACGCTGTACTCGAGTCCGCTTCAACAGCTTGCGATGCTTCTTCTTCGCCATTCGCTTCCGACGCTTCTTGATAACGGACCCCATACAACACCTAACTTAAGAAGACTGTTCACTTGACGGACATTCCCCACTTGCGCGGCCCTGTACTGAACTAGAGCACGGCCGCTTGTGGCCAGCGGCTCATCGGATCGCTCCCAAACCGCCGCCCCCCAATTCAGATCTGCCAAATCCGGAGGCTGCCTCTAAGGGTACTGCCCCAAGCACCACCATCACACCGTTGCACTGAGTGATCCACGGCATAAGGGACGTTGGGCCATGGGTGTGGCGCAAGAACGGACTCTGAGCCAGGCGAACGCACGTCGGTTGCCGATTCGGCCATGACCGAACCGCAACACGCTGTGCAACTCGCCCCGCGCCGCGGTTCAGAAGCCGCCGAGGTTGTCGGGCAACAAACCATGGTATGAAAACACGGACATCCGGCTTGCGTTGATCGCCGCATCCACGGGATCGTCCGGGTTGTAGCCCATGTCCCAGTTCTTCGGCCACGGATCATAACCATCGGTCATCCGGAAAGGTGCGTTCTTGCCCATCGCATCGGTGACGTAGCTCCGGAAGGACGCAGGCAGGTCGGTTTTGGGGTCAATCGGATGGCCGATCGCTTCTGCGATGAGGTGGGTCCAGGCTCGCGGCACGACATCGACCCATTCGTATCCGCCACCACCCAAGGCGAGCCAGTTGCCGTTCGCGTACTTGTGAGCCCAACGATGAATCGCTTCCGCCGCGAGTCGCAATCCATCGATTGACAACGCCATGCTTGCCAACGGGTCTTCAAAATGGCCGTCACAGCCATGCTGGGACACAATGAACTGCGGCTCAAAGGCCCGTAGCAACTGCGGGAACACCGCATGTAGGCCGCGGAGCCAGCCTTGGTCGCCAGTCCCAGCCGGTAGCGGTAGGTTGACGGCCGTCCCGAGTGCCCGCGGGCCACCAATCTCCGTCGCCCAGCCAGTACCGGGGAACAGCGTGGCCGGACTCTCGTGAATCGACATGGTCATCACTCGGGGGTCATCCCAGAAAGCCGCTTGCACGCCATCCCCGTGGTGCACATCGATATCGATGTAGGCGACACGTTCCACACCCTGATCCAAGAGCCACTGGATCGCCACGGACGCATCGTTATAGACGCAGAACCCCGAAGCGGCCGCCGGCATGGAGTGGTGCAGCCCACCGGAGATATTGACGGCGTGTGCGGCGTCACCCTCCAACACGGCCTTGGCACCCATCAGCGAGGCTCCACAGATTCGAGCCGCGGCGGTGTGCATGCCGGGGAAGACTGGCGTGTCCGCTGTACCCAACCCGTGCACCCCATCAACATAGTCCGGATCCTCAGAGGCCACCTTGACGGCGGCCAGGAACGCCGGATCATGCACGCGGGTCAGGGTGGCATCGTCGAGCACCGGCGTCTCGGACAGAATCGAGACGTTTTCGTGGTCCAACAGGCCAAAGTCTTCGGTTAGTCGCATCGCCAGCTGAACCCGAATCGGACTTAGGGGGTGGCTCGGGCCGAAATCATACTTGCGGAGCTGATCGTTCCAGACAATCGAGACCGGCTCACTGCGATACCTGTTCATGCTGACCATCGTTTCAGCCTTCATCACCGAGTTCTGCTGACCGATCTCGTGCCGCCCCAAGAGCAGACAGGAATGCAGCACGAACTGCGTTGTCCTCCAGTTTGCGAAGAGCCGCCGCGGTGGTACCCGCTGGCGATGTCACCTGCTCGCGCAACACGCTGGGGTGCTCGCCCGTTTCCCGCAACATCTTTGCGGCCCCAACCGAGGTTTGGATGGCTAGATCGGTCGCGGTCTTGCGCGGCAAGCCCAGATGCACGCCAGCCTCGATCATCGCCTCCACGACAAAGAACAAATAGGCCGGCCCAGAACCGGAGATGGCCGTCACGGCATCCTGCTGGCGTTCGGGCACGTGCAGAACCCGGCCAACGGCGGCAAGCAGCACCTCGGCCTCGGCCAAATGAGTGGCGTCACACGATGAGCCCGGAGAGATCGCGCTCATCCCCTCATCGACTAGCGCGGGGGTGTTTGGCATCACCCGGACGACCGCGGTATCTGGGGGAAGCCGCTCTTCCAGGAATGCCGTGCGCACACCGGCCGCCAGCGATATCACGAGCGCATCGTTGCCGATCGCGCCGGAGATCTCCGCCAACAGCGCAGAGATGTCTTGGGGTTTCACCACTAGGATCAAGGTGCTAGAGGTTTCGGCCCCCTCGGCGTTGGAGACGACGCTGACGCCATACCGTTCTGCGAGGAGCTCGGCTCGCTCGCTGCGACGCTCGGCGATCTGCAAATCAGCAACGTCGCGCCCAGCTCGAATCAAACCCGACAGCAGAGTCTCCCCCATGACGCCGCCGCCGAAAATTGTGACCTTGCCTTGCTGCATCAGATACGACACCTCCTATCGGCGTAGTCGGCCAGTCAAGTCGGGCAACTGCTGTCCTGCGTTCGCTACTGTCCACCACCGGTGACGGACCTCGCCAAGAGGCCAAGGTTGCTAGGTCGCTCAGCCATGCGTCGCATCAAGTACCCATACCAATCTGAACCATAGGGCACATAGACGCGCAGGCGCTCCCCTTCACGGACAAGTCGCTCTTGTTCCTCCAAATGCACCCCAAACAGCATTTGGTGCTCGTAGGACCCTTTCGGCCGATCGTTGTGAATCGCTAGAGCCTGCGAAATCTCGATCAAGGTCGGGTCGTGCGTGGCAATCATGGGGTAGCCATCACCCTCCATCAACACCTTGCAGCAACGGACAAACGCCAGATCTACCTCGTGCCGGCTCTGGAAAGCCACTGATTCCGGCTCGTCGTAGGCGCCCTTGCAGATCCGAACGCGAGACCCCAGCGTGGCCAGATCCTTGGCATCGGCTTCAGAGCGATATAGGTAGGCCTGCAAAACGGCACCGGTGTCTGGGAACTCCTCCCGCAGCGCACGCAGGATCTCCAGCGTGGAGTCCGTTGTCGTGTGGTCCTCCATGTCCAAGGTGATCATCGTGCCAGCTTTGGCTGCACGATCAGCGATGGAGTGCGCTAGTTCCAGCGCCATTCTTTCGCCGTCGTGCGCAAGGAGTTGGCCCAGCGCAGACAACTTCACCGATATTTCGGTTTCGGCGGTGAGACCGTTGGCGTTCAACGCAGCAATCAAGTCGACGTATTCGTCGCGGGTTTTCTCAGCTCCCTCGGCGGACTCGACCTCCTCACCGAGTCGATCGAGCGAAACGAGCCGTCCGGCGGCGGTCACGTCTGCCGTTGTTCCCACGGCGTCCGCGATCGACTCACCAGCCACGAACCGGTTCACAACCGAGCGGGCCACTGGAAGGGATGTCGATGCCGAACGCAGCATGTCGCTGCGAGAAGCGGTGAGCAGAATCTGCCGAAGCACGCTTTCTCCATCTCTCTGCACGATTCCGTACAGGTCGGTTTTGCTCATGTCAGCCGAAGCAGGCACCCCTGGGAAGCGGCAACAACGAGTTGCCAGGGACGGCCACCACGGTCGCAGCGCACAACGATGCAGTTAGAGCTTATCCGCAGCACGGGCGCGATCAAGTTCCTAGCAACCCTGGTTACCCTTGGGACAGCCCTGCGATCGGACGGGTCGGGTCCAGTAGTTCCTGGATCATTGGGGCATAGATGCGCACGACTTGATCTTCCGATAGCGAGGCTAACGGCTCCAGTCGCACCGCGTAACGCGTGGCAGCTAACCCGATGAGGTGACTGGAGATGAGCGCTGCTCGCATCCTTGCATCGGGGACACCCGCAATCGACGCAACGCGGTCAACGATCGCTTCCTCAAAGAACTCGCGTAGCGACTGGGCTGCTTCCCCAGCCGAAGCCCCGGCCTGAAACAGTTCGACGATCTCCTGGCGCGCATCATCATCGTCCAGAACCTCAAACGTGGCGCGGACCAATCGTTCGCCCATGCCCTCCAGCCCGGGGGAGAGCAACTCGGGAACGGATCGGGATGGATCGAATGGGAGCCGCATGGCCGCGGCGAACATCTGTTCCTTACTGTCGTAGTACTTGCGCAGGACCGACGGCGCCACCCCGGCCGCCATGGCCACACCTTTCATCGTGGTCTTGGCGTACCCCCGGGAATGGAATGCGACCCGAGCTGCGTCAAGCACAGCATCGCGGGAGTCCTCTGCTGCCATTGCTTCGACCTTCCTGATACCGATTCGAACCTGGTGGCCTGATCCGTACGATCAATTGGCACCACACGTGTTGGCCTTGACTTCACTCTAGAGAAGGATCCGGGCGCACGCGCCCCGATCTGCGTTCCAGGGGTGACACTGCCAGGTGTAGCCGCGCAAAGGCCAATGCCTCGGCCAGATCCGCCTCACGTTCCGCACGCGAGGAGGCTTTCCGCGTGGAAACCTCCACGACCACCGTTCCGGTGAACTTGCGGCGTGCCAATAGTTCCAGCAACTGGTCGGCGGGTTGATTCCCGCGCCCCGGGATTAGGTGTTCGTCTCTTGCAGATCCAGTGCCATCAGCCAAGTGAATGTGCTGCAGCCGATCCCCCAGATCCTCGGCCACCTTGAGAGCGTCTGAGCCACTGACGGCGGTATGGGACAGATCCAATGTGGTGGCGGGATAGTCCTGGTGCCGCACGTCCCAGCCAGGTGAGTAGGCGGCCACTTCCCGGGAGCGAGCCCGCCAGGGGTACATGTTCTCCACCGCGAAGCGAATCCCGGTATCGTCCCGCATCCGGTTTAGACCAATCACGAAGTCCCGGGCGTACTCGCGCTGCCAACGAAACGGCGGGTGGACCACCACTGTTTCTGCCTCAAGCAGCTCGGCCGCTGCCTTGGCGCGGACCAACTTGCCCCACGGGTCTGTTCCCCATACCCGTTGG
Organism: Actinomycetes bacterium; assembly: GCA_022600255.1. Taxonomy (GTDB): domain Bacteria; phylum Actinomycetota; class Actinomycetes; order S36-B12; genus JAHZKU01. The sequence goes on from JAHZKU010000255.1 coordinate 5,657, forward strand.
GTGATCAGCAGGCAGGGTGCGTGAATCGCCAGGATCGGCACGGAGTGGTGGTCGGCGAGGCGCTTCAACGCCTGCGGGTCCTGACTGATCTGGTCGGTCATGACCATCACTTCAACGCCGTCATACCCCAACCGGCCAGCGATCTCGAAGGCCGCGGCGGTGGACTCCGGATAGACCGAGGCCGTGCTCAACGCCACGCGCGCGTCAGGGACACGCACGACGCGGGAGGCGGCATCGGCATCCGACCGGGGCGAGGACTTAGCTGGACTATTCATGCCTGCGCCACCGATCGATCAGTGGCGTGATCGCCAGAATGACAGCCGCACCGATGGCGCCGATCAGGACTGCCAACAAGCCACCGGTATCGGGGTTCACCGACATCGCGAAGAATTCCGAAAGGAACGGAATCAGCAGCACGGCAACAAAACATAACCCCATTGTCGCGACTACAGCCAGCCTTAGCAGATTCAGGGGTCGGGCGGACTGCAACAGCACGGCAAGCGCCACCACAAACAGTGCGATCGTGGCGTCCGTACGTGCCGCTGCCTCGTCGGTAACGCTCGAGGTCAAAAGGTAGGTGCCAAATGAGCAGAGCGCAGCCACGAGACCGGCCGGAATCGCAAATAGCAGGACGCGCTTGAAGAAACCCGGCTTGAAACGATCCGTATTTGGCATCAAGGCCAGGAAGAACCCGGGAATGCCGATGGTCAAGGCCCCGATCAAGGTCAGGTGCCTAGGCAGAAATGGAAATGTCACTCCAAATACGCCCGTGGCTAGGGCGATCACCGTGGCGTACACGGACTTTGTCAGAAACACGTCTGAAACGCGCTCGATGTTGCCCAACACCCGACGCCCCTCGAAGACGATTTGGGGGAGCGTGGACCACTTGTTGTTCAGGATCACCACTTGCGCCACGGCGCGTGTCGCCGGTGCTCCGGAGCCCATGGCGATCCCGAGGTCCGCACGTTTCAGGGCGAGGACATCGTTGACGCCGTCCCCGGTCATGGTGACGGTGTGCCCAGAGCTTTGTAGTCCATCCACCATCATCCGCTTCTGCGCCGGCGTGACACGGCCAAAGACGGACGCAGTTTCCAACTGCCCGGCCATCGCTTCGGCCGAGTCCGGCAAATCCCGGGCATCCACGGGGTGATCCGCCCCCGCGATACCCGCGCGTGCCGCAATGGCTCCCACTGATGCCGCGTTGTCCCCGCTGATCACCTTGATCTGCACCTCTTGGTCAGCGAAGAACGCCACCGTTTCCTTGGCGTCCGACCGCAACTGCTGATCGATGGCAATCAACGCCACGGGCGTCAACTCTGGCAGCGGGTGATCCGCCGCAGGTGCCCCGTGGGCGCGGGCCAACAGCAGAACGCGGGCGCCTTGTTCGGATTCACGCGCCACGTGTTGCGCCCAGTCCGTGCTGGTCCAGTCCGCCACAAGCACCTCGGGAGCCCCGATGACCCAGGCTGCTTTGGTCCCGAAGTCTGCGGCCGACCACTTGCGCGCCGAAGAAAATGGCACAGCCGACTCGATGGTCCAGCCCGGGTCGGGACAGGCCGCCCGCACCGCATCCATCGTTGGATTGGGACGCGGGTCGGCCGCCGCTAGGGCGCCAAGGGCAGCCCTGACCGTTGCATCACTTGGATCACCTAGGGGTGTCACTGCTCGCAGAGCCATGCCCGGGTCGGTAAGGGTGCCGGTCTTATCGACACACACCACATCGGTACGGGCCAAGGCTTCCACCGCTGGCATCTCCTGCACCAGAGCCTGCCGTTGTGCGAGTCGCACCACCGCGACGGCCATGGCGATTGAGGTCAGCAGCACCAGACCTTCCGGAATCATCGTGATAACTCCGGCTATTGATCCCCGAATCGCTTCATTTAGGGGCTGATCGGCCTGCAACTGGCTGTAGGTCAAGAGCGCGCCGATGGGAACGATGAGCACCGTGACCACCCGGATGAAACGCATGACCGAGGTCTGGAGTTCCGAATCCGATGTGCTGAACTCCTTGGCTTCTGCGGTGATTCCCGCCGCAAAGGAGTCAGCGCCAACACGGGTGGCCACCATGGTTCCGGAACCCGCGGCCACGAACGACCCGCTCAGGACCGGGTCCTCGGTGGTCTTGGGCACGGCGTCGGCTTCTCCGGTAAGCAGGCTCTCGTCGATCTCCAGTCCTTTGCTGGTAACGATTCGCCCGTCAACCACCAACTGATCGCCCGCCGACAACTCGATGACATCGTCCCGAACGATATCGGCGATTCTCACCTCCGTATCGATCCCGGCCCGGCGCACAATCGGTCGCGCCTCGCCGATCACCGTGAGCTTCGCCAGCGCTCTGGCAGCACGGTATTCCTGGATGATCCCGATCCCGGTGTTAGCGACAATGACCCACCCAAACAAAGCATCTTGCGGGGGCGCCACGAAGATCATGACGATCCACAAGGTACCCAGCAACCCGTTGAACGGCGTCAGGGTGTTGGACTTGACGATGTCGCCAAAACTGCGACTACTCGGCGCGGCGTAGTCATTGCTGAGGCCCGCGCGCATCCGGGCGGCGACCTCAGCCGGGGTCAGTCCCACGGTGGGATCTGGCGTAATTGGTGGAATCGTCGTGGGTGTCTTGTTCTTGGCGCCCTCCTTGGCTGTCATGGTTTGAGGCCATCAAGGCGCTGCAGGATCACACCCTCCCGAAGCGCCCATGGGCATATTTGTAGTTCGCTGATCTCAAAGAGGTCCATCGCCGCTTCTGCGACCACCGCACCCGCTAGGAGTTGGCCCGCCCGGCCCGCAGATACACCTGGGAGTTGCGCCAAGTCCGCAACACCCATCTCGGCGAGTTTCGGAAGCTGTTCGTTCAAGCTGGCGCGCGACAATTGTCTTGGCACATAGATGCCATCTGCTGACGGAGCGGCCCCGGCAATTCTCGCTAGCTGCTTGAAGGTTTTTGAGGTGCCCACCGCGTGCAAGCGATCACCCGTGCGGCGCACCCGACCCACCTCGGAAGCGATCTCCAACCGAGCGTGCTTGCGCAGCTTGCGCAGCGATTTCTCCGAGGCGGGATCCCCATTGAGGAACATACGGGTCATCCGACCTGCGCCCAGTTGTAGCGAGATCGCTACCTCGGGCTCTTCATCTCGGCCCGCAGCAATCTCCAAACTACCCCCACCGATATCGAGCAGCAGCAGTTGGCCTCTCGACCAGCCGAACCAACGCCGAACCGCGAGAAAGGTAAGCCGCGCTTCATCCGAACCGGACAAGAGATCGATGTCGACTCCGGTCTTCGTCGCGACGTGCTCAATCACGTCCGTACCGTTGTCCGCCTCGCGGATCGCGCTGGTTGCGAACGCCTCGATGGCGGAGGCGCCCAAGTCCTCGGCGACCACTAGCGCCTCGGACACGAAATCGGTCAGCGCTTCTCGTGCTGCGTTGGTGATGGATCCAGCTTTGAGGTGTTCGGCCAACCGCAACTCGATCTTGCGCGAGTGCGCCGGGATAGGGGCAGCACCGTAGTGGGCATCCACGATCAGCAGGTGAACGGTATTCGAGCCGATGTCCAGGACTCCAAGGCGCACACCAGAAATGTATCGTCTTTGGGGGTGACTGCGTTGCCGGGGCAAGGAATTCGCGCGAGTGCGCCAAGGACGGCCCCACTTCAGCGCTACCCGAATGTCCTCATCCCCCACTTGGCCCAATCCCCCGTCGGCCTCGTAGTCAAGGGATATCCGCCGCGGCTAACGGCCAAGCCTTACTCGAAAGCAGGAGGTGCAGCGGGCCTCGTACTGAGCCTGGTAACCGTGAGTTAGGCTTTCGCTCATGCCTGAGATTCTGGGTTCGTTTCCGCGAGCCTGGGTGGAGTTCGTTGACCCCGCCGATCCGGATCAGATCATCAAGGCTGACCTCACTTGGCTCACGTCTCGCTGGCAGTGCATCTACAACAACGGTTGCCCCAGCATTGGCTCGTCCGTTCCTCACGGTGGATGTTGCACACTTGGTGCACACTTTGCTGACGAAGATGATGAGGCTCGTACCCGGGCCTACGTGGCCATGCTGACGCCGGAACAATGGGAACTGGCCCCGTCTACCACGTTGCGTGACGCCGATTGGATCACGACCGACGCCGAGGGCGAACGCAAGACTCCTGTGGTGCAGGGTGCCTGCGTCTTCTTGAATGGGCCGGATTTCGGCCGCGGGCCCGGTTGTGCTTTGCACATTTTGGCTGAGGACTTGGGCGTCTCTCACGTCGAGACGAAGCCTGAGGTCTGCTGGCAGTTGCCAATCCGGCGTGAGTTTGAGGAGAGAGAACAGGCCGACGGGCGCGACAAGACTGTTGTGGTGATCACCGAATACGTGCGGGGCATGTGGGGTGCGGGTGGGCATGACTTGGATTGGTATTGCTCGTCCAACCCAGCCGCTCACACCGCCAGCGAACCGGTCTACCGGCACAGTCAGGCAGAACTGAGCGCCCTGATCGGCGCTGATGCGTACCAAGAGCTGGCGCAGTTGTGCGATTCGCACGAGACGGCCAAGCAACAGTTGCGACTGATCGACGCGGACAGCGCCGGACTGGCTCCACACCCCGCAGACGAACCTCCGCCGGAGGCTGGGAGCTAGCGTCCGGATGGGTGTTAGCCAGACCTGGTAGCCGGCGCTTGGCGGCTGGAACACTAGCTATCCGAACACGAGCCACCCAAGCCCATCCGACAACGGCCCGGCAACCCATCGTCGGGCGAGGCACCTCGCTGGTGTCGTACCACCGAGGTAGCGTCTCAGTATGGTCAAGACTTCCGTCAGCTATCGCTGCACGTCCTGCGACGCGACCCACCTGCGCTGGGTGGGTCGCTGCCCGCAATGTCGGACTTACGGGTCAGTCGAGGAGGAGGCCAAAGCCAGCGCCCCGCAAGCCGGGCTCAAAGCCACGCTGAGCGCCAATCGACCCACCCGTGCGGCCCGTCCAGTCACCGCCGTGAGCGAAAGCCGTGAGGTGCGGATCAGCAGCATGGCGTCCGAGTTCGACCGAGTCCTTGGAGGTGGCCTGGTTCGCGGCCAAGTCGTGTTGGTTGCCGGGGAGCCAGGTGTCGGCAAATCCACGCTCCTGCTTTCGGTGGCCGATGCCTTCGCGCGGCATTCACCAAATCCGGTGCTTTACGTATCTGGGGAGGAATCGGCTGAGCAGATTGGGGTGCGGGCTCGTCGAACCGGCGTGTCGGCGCCCAATCTTCTGGTGGCAAACGAGACCGATCTCGGGGTGGTGCTCGGTCATATGGAGGAGCACGACCCCGCCTTGCTCGTTGTCGATTCGGTCCAGACCTTGGCCTCGCAGCAGATCGATGGCCGAGCTGGCGGGGTGTCGCAGGTACATGAGGTGGCCTCAGTGCTGACCCGCGTCGCCAAAGGCAAAGGAATCCCCACCCTGATCGTTGGCCAGAGCACGCGGGAGAACTCGGTGGCAGGTCCGCGAGCATTGGAACACCTCGTCGATACGGTGCTTACATTCGAGGGCGATCCGCATACCCCCATGCGCACGCTGCGCGCCACCAAGAATCGGTTCGGTCCCGCAGACGAAGTGGTGTGTTACGAACAGACGGACGTCGGCCTAGCTGAACTGCCTGACCCGTCGCAGCTGTTTCGGTCCAACCGCGATGTTGCACCGGCCGGAACCTGCGCCACGGTCACGATGGAGGGGCGCAGGCCGCTGGTCGCCGAGATCCAAGCGTTGGTCACCGAGACCACTGCGGCCTATCCCCGTCGCGCCGTTACCGGCTTTGAGCAGTCCCGCGCCGCGATGCTGGCAGCGGTCTGCGATCGGGCCGCAAACCTGAACCTGCCCAAACGTGACGTCTACCTAGCCACTGTGGCTGGACTGCGACTGGTGGATCCGGCGATCGATTTAGCCACCTGCCTTGCCTTGATATCAGCGGCAACCGATCGGCCCATCGCACAAGACACGATCGCCATCGGTGAGGTCGCCCTGTCAGGGGACATTCGACCGGTTCCCTCCGCAGCGACTCGGCTCACTGAGGCCAATCGCCTCGGGTTCAGAAGGGCCCTCGTGGCTCCGGGGGGCAGCGCTCCATCAGGAGCCCTACGGATTGTGGAGGTGCCACACATCGTCGACGCACTAACGTGGCACCTGCAGGATTCCAGCGGCTCCTAGCGCCTAACCGCTGCCACCGGCGGCAGCAACCTCCGAATCCGACGGCTCGTCTGGATGCTCTTCTCGCAATTCTGGTTCTAGCTCGTACCGCTTCACGTAGATACCCAACAGCGCGAGCAGCATGGCCACCACCGGGACAGCCAACAACGCACCAGCGACACCGAATAGCGCCGCGCCCATCATCACTGCGCCGAATGCAACGGCTGGATGGACGTCCACCGCCTTGGCACTGATCTTGGGCTCAATCGTCAGGTTCTCGACCTGTTGGTAGATCAAGGCCCAGATCAAGGCGATCACACCGATGATGGGGCTATCGCTCAGGAGCCCCACAATCACGGGGAGCACGATCGAGATATAAGTGCCGATTGTTGGAACGAATTGGGCGACCAGACCCGTCCAGATCCCCAGAGCTAGCCAATAGGGCATTCCGATCACCGCGAAGACGATGGCGCTCGTACCCCCGTTGATCGTCGCCAACACCACACGGGCCCCTACGTAGCCCCCAGTCTTCTGCGCCGTGATGTTCCAAACGTTCACCACAACGGCTTGCGCCCTACCCGGGAACAACGAGGCGACCCAACGCCGCAACCGCGGTGCGTCTGCGGACAGGTAGAACGTGAACAAAGCAAAAGTGAACAGTGAGAATACTGCGCCCAAGACCGATCCGATGATACCGAGCGCATTGACACCAATCTCGGCGGCAATATCGGTGATCTCGTCTTGGGTCAGGTTGACCGCACTGAGGATGTCCTCTAGCCGCAGTTGCATGTCGAAGGTGGTGTTCACCCACTCGATGATTCCGTCCACAAGTTGCGGAATCGTCGAGATCAGATCTGCGATCTGTTCAATGAGGAGGCGGCCGAACGCGAACGAGAACAGCACTAAGAAGACAACGACGGCCAACATGACCAATGCCGTGGCCGCACCTCGGCGCATGCGCTTGGCGAGCCGGGACACTGCAGGCTCCATCGCGATGGAGGCGAACCAAGCCATCAGGACGGTGAACAGAACACTGCCGCCATCGTCGAGAATAAAACTCAAGAAGAGAGCGACAGCGACGACCCCGACGACGACGAACCCGACACGCCACACGTTGCTCGGGATCAGGCTGACGTCAAGAACCTTGGACTTGGACGTAGCCTGATCGGGCGAGGAATCCACGCCTTCGGAATCTGGCATCTGTACTCCTTTGCGGGCTTGCAGTCGGGCTTCGATTCTCGGGCCGGTGCCGACTACCGGGTATCCGGTCCACGTGTCCGGATATGGCCGCAGCTTCCCAACACGGACTGCGGCAACGGCATCAGTCTAGAGCAGACACTGTTTGCGGCACGGGCGGCCTGACAAAACCGGTCGCCAGGGTCCAGCGCGCTACTGCAACACGAAGGAACTCGCCGGCCCCTCGACCTCGCCATTGCGCCCAACGGCCTCGTAGGCGCCAGCCTGGACTTGGCGGCCGCCGTTGCAGTCCTGCGTGTTGTTGCTGCGATCCCACTGGACTGTCACCGAAGCCTTGTCGCCGGGCTTGAGATCCACCACATCGGGTTCATTCGAATCTGAGCAGTTGTCTGTGGAGTACACCAGCACCCCACCCGAGGAAATCTGAATCTCATTGCTAGCTGCACCGACGTCCCGCTTGCAGGTGTCCTGGCTGGTGTTGGTGATTGTCATGGTGATTTTCGGGTTTGCATCCGCTGGATAAGTCTCGCGGTCGGTGGCCGTCGCTACTTGAATCGCTGAAGCTGGACACTCCGCGTCGTCGCTGGTTGCGCTCCCTGACGGGGTTGGACTTGCGCTGGCGGTGGTCCCGGCCGGTGTGGGCGTTGGTGTCGGTTCAGTGGTCGTGTCTGAGGAGCGGAAGAAGATCAGCCACAGGAGGAAGATAACCGCAATCACCGCCACCACGACGATTGCACGTCGCTTCCAATAGACCTCCGGACCCTCGGGCCCCACGGGTTTCATCACCGAACTCATAGGCTAACCGTAACTGGCCTGGCAGCGATCACCGAAACAACGTCCCGCAGCGGCGAAATTCTGGCGCAGAGTCACGAAACCCCGACCTGCGGTTATAAACCGAGGCCGGGGTTTCGTGTGCACTCACGCCGGTCACTAGTCACTCGCCAGCGCCGGCCACAATCGCGTTCCTAGTCGGCGCTGCTTTCACCGCTGTCACCAGACTCGGCAGACTCGATTGCTTCCAACGGCGGCGCATCGGGCAACTGCGCCTTTGGCTCGGATTTGAAGGTGAATTCAGCATCATCACCTTCACCCTCGACGTCCACGACCACAATGCTGTTCGGCGAAAGCTCACCAAACAGGATCTGCTCAGACAGCGGATCCTCGATCTCGCGCTGGATTGTGCGACGCAACGGACGAGCACCCAGGATGGGGTCATACCCGTGATCGGCCAGCAAATCCTTCGCTTTACGCGTGAATTCCACACTCATGTCGCGCTCGGCGAGCCGCTCGTCCAACGCTGCAGCCATGAGATCAACAATCGCGATGATCTCGGCCTTGGTCAGCTGGTGGAACACGATCGTGTCATCGATACGGTTCAAGAACTCCGGCCGGAAATGCTGCTTGAGTTCGGTGTTGACCTTGGCTTTCATCCGCTCGTAAGCGTCAATCTCATCGTCCACCGGCGAGAAGCCCAGGGACTTGGCCACGTCACGACTACCTAGGTTGGTCGTCATGATGATGACCGTGTTCTTGAAATCGACTGCTCGGCCCTGAGCGTCGGTCAACCGGCCTTCTTCAAGCACCTGCAACAACGAGTTGAAGATGTCTGGATGCGCCTTTTCGATCTCATCGAACAACACCACGGAGAATGGCTTGCGGCGCACCTTCTCGGTCAACTGCCCACCTTCTTCATAGCCGACATATCCCGGAGGTGATCCGAACAACCGCGAAGCGGTGTGCTTCTCGGAATACTCACTCATGTCCAGGGAGATCAGGGAATCCTCATCTCCAAATAGGAAGGATGCGAGCGTCTTACTCAGTTCGGTCTTTCCCACGCCGGATGGACCAGCGAAGATGAAGGAACCAGAGGGACGTTTTGGATCCTTCAATCCGGCCCGGGTGCGACGAATCGAGCGGGACAGGGCTTTCACCGCTTGTTCTTGCCCGATCACCCGCTTGTGAAGTTCGTCTTCCATACGCAGCAGTCGAGCCGTGTCATCCTCTGACACGTCCATGACCGGAATCCCGGTCATCAAAGCTAGGACTTCGGCGATCAGTTTTTCATCGACCTCCGCAACGACATCCATGTCGCCGGCTTTCCATTCCCGCTCCCGCAGACTCTTCTCACTCATGAGTTGCTTCTCGTTATCGCGCAACGACGCAGCGGCTTCGAAATCCTGTGCGTCAATGGCAGATTCCTTCTCCTTGCGCACGTCGGCGATCCGGTCATCAAACTCGCGCAGATCCGGCGGCGCTGTCATCCGACGGATCCGGAGCCGCGAGCCAGCCTCATCGATGAGATCAATGGCCTTGTCCGGGAGTTGCCGATCGCTGATGTAGCGATCCGACAGTCGCGCGGCCGCCTTAATCGCCTCGTCGGTGATCGTCACCTTGTGGTGGCTCTCGTAGCGATCGCGCAAACCCTTGAGGATCTCCACTGTCAGATCCAGGTCGGGCGCTGGCACCTGGATGGGCGCAAACCGACGTTCCAGAGCGGCGTCCTTCTCCACATACTTGCGGTATTCATCCAGCGTGGTCGCACCAATGGTCTGGAGCTCGCCACGGGCCAACATCGGCTTGAGGATGCTGGCGGCGTCGATGGCGCCTTCTGCAGCACCGGCCCCCACGAGCGTATGCATCTCGTCAATGAACAAGATGATGTCGCCCCGGGTCCGAATCTCCTTCAGGACC
>JAHZKU010000256.1 GCA_022600255.1 Actinomycetes bacterium
AGCCCTACGTAGGTGCGGCCAGCTAAGGTATCTGGCCAAGTCCCTACCGGGAACAGCGAGGCCACCGCCTCCGGGGCCACTTCCCAGTGCAGGAATGCGACCGAAAGCCACTCCTGATCAAAGACCGTGGCTCCGGGCCGTGGCGGCGCAGTGGGTGTGATCCCGGGCGGCAGCATCAGCTAGCGACCGGTAGCCGGCACGCGGGGGTGGAGCCGGGGAGCCGGTAACGATTGGCGGCAACCAATCGATAGAGCGCGTCCACCAGTTGTGCGATTCCAGGTACGTTTGCGAGCGTGCCCAGCAGCGGCCAAGGGTTGGGGGAGTGCTGTAGTAGCGCTGCTACGGCCCGGCCGCCGGCACGCACTTCTCCGTTCTCGGTGATCCATTGCACGGCCAATTGGCACTGCTCCGCAGTCAGGCCCAGAGCGGCCAAATCCGCCCGTTGCCAGGGCACGATGGTGGTGTTCGGCCGGATCCAACGCTTGGCCACGTTGACCGACCAAGTACAAAAGCCGCAGTCTCCGTCGAAAACCAGATACGTTTCAGGCACGTCTGCAGTGTATCGGGCGCAAAGCCGTGACCCCAGTTGTCGCGCGGGCCCGTTCAGTCGCTTGCGGGGAATGCGCTTGATGCTCAGATTCGATTTGGGACCGTCGGCTCGTCTTCGGCGGGGACAGAAAATGTCATCGTCTCGGTGCTGGACGGGCTGGGCGCCAGCGTGAGCACGAGAGGTTCCCATGGCAGGGATCGAAATCCGAGTTTGGTCAGGTCGGCCACCCGCTGCGGCGATGGCGCCACCACAACGGTTTGTTTGCGGCGATGCCCCAACGCGGCCCACCAAAGCCGCTGCTCGGTGTGGCCATCAGCGGGCCAACTCTCAAAACGATCGATCATGAGCCGGTCATCTTGGATACTGGGTAGTCCGGTCTCGGGATCTGACAAGTGCAGGGCCGCTCCGAGCCGCCCGCGTCGCAGCGCCAGTTGCCAAAACAGCGGCAGCGGGGCCACAAGACAAAACGTCAGGAACACCCCAGCAGCCAAGGACGTGCCGGTGACCGCGAGCAGCGCGTAACTCGTCAGGCCGAGCAACATCAGGTAGGCAGCCATAACGGCCGTTGCGGCTAGCCAGCCGCGCAGGCGTTCGAAGATGCCTGCGTTTGTGTCCCGAAACATCAGGATCGCTCGAGTCTTGGCCAACTCGGGGTTCACCTGGGTGAGCCAGAGCAGGTGTCCGCGCCCGGCCGCAGCGGCCACAGCTGCGACGTTGAACGGCCATCGCGCCACCCGAACCGGCCAAGCCCACCACCGGCCCGCCGTTCCATGCTGGGTCATGGCCCGATCCAGCAGCCAGGCGATTCGCGGGAGATCGGCCATGTTGGGCGTCAGTTCGGCTGGAGGAGTCACACGGTCAGAATACCTAGCAGAATCGATGAGTTCGGTAGCGACGTGCGGCACCCCGTCGCTCACGCCACCTAGGACGGGACCTACGGGTTGGTCAACGGGGCTCATGACTGCGTGGTGTCGAACCATACAGTCACTTTGCGGTGTCCCGTGGTGAATCCGGCGGCCGCTCGCATCACGACATTTCCGCCGCTGACCACCGCCAAACGTTGGTAGCGGCACCAGTACGCTGGCCCGTTCTTGCATTCACACGCCGCACGGCGCTGTTGGGACGAACGCTGTGGGTGATATCAACGATGACCGCAAAGGATTCCCAACTCTTGCTCCAGGTCTGAACATTGAGACTGAGTCGACAAGTCCCTGCTAAAACGCGCTCCGACGACGGAACCAGTGGGTTAGGAAGGGAATCGTGGCTCCCGCGGCGGGATTCGAACCTGCAACCGTCCGATTAACAGTCGGATGCTCTGCCATTGAGCTACGCGGGAAAAGGACCAAGCTGGGCTGATCCATTCAGTAGTGTAACTGCTGACCCCCGACCCATGCTGACAGGCCCGCAATCCGCGAGCCTTTACCGCCGAGTACGCCTCCCACTTGGGGAGAACCGCCGTCTCGGCTGTGGCTGCTCCTAGCTCGTACCGCTAGAGCGCGGTGGGCCAGGGGTTCCACCAGCGATCAATCCAACCCGCTCGCGCAACAATGTCTTGTTCTGCACAAGTTGCCTTACTAGCTTTGGTAGCAAAGGCAAGGCCGCCGTAGGCGGACCAGAAGTTCGCATCCATCTGCCACTTGCCGTGCCACTTTCCGTTTGCGCTGACAATCGCACAGTTCCCGCCGGACTCCCGTTGCACCACGTGTTTGGCGGTGGCGGAGTTGACGAACTGGCTGATCGAGATGGTACTGCGATGGCTGCGTGAGGTTCGGGCCGCCGTGGTGGTGGTGATGTCTTCCTGTGGTGGGGTGACAAGCGGACCGAGTTTGTTCCAAGTCTCACTGTCCACGATGCCGGTTACGGCCAGGCCTTGCGCTGCTTGATAGCTGCGCACCGCGGCCTCGGTCTTGGGACCGAAGTCGCCATCGGCCCCGATCCCAAGGGCCGTTTGGAGCGCACGCACCCAGGCGGATCGGTCCCCACGTCGTAGTGTGGGGTAGTTGAATGCGTCGACAGGTGGCGCGGGTGGGGCGGGGGATGCCGTCACCGGCGCGGCACCTTTGGGAACCTTGACGCGATACCCAAGATGCCGCCAAGTTCGCGTGTTCACCTTCTTCTTAGGCCGAAGTCCCACTCCTTTTCGGAACTTCTTCACAGACTTGCCGGTCGCCTTGCTGAAAACGCCATCTTTGGGACGCACCTTCAGCGCACGTTGCACACTCTTAACCCACGGCCCGGCTGATCCCTTCTTCAAGGTCGGCCGCGTCTTCGCCTCACTGCGCGGGATCTTCTTGGCCTTGGCTTTAGCCTCGGCTTGGGTCGTGGCGGCGGCGCGTGTCGGTTGCTCGGCCGTCGCCACGCCTTGGGTCAGCCCCAGGGGTAGTACCAACGCCACGCTAGCCACAAGCGGGACTGTGCGTGCGGAACGAAATGTCATGAAACTCCCAAACTTGGCGCGACACGACCGTATCGAGGTTTCTTGGACGGTGCAGCCCGTTCTAGGAACGAGTTTTGGCTCAGCAGTTGCTCTGCGTGTGGGATTCGCCACGCCTCGACACTAGGCAATCGTTCCATTCAGCGGGTGTGGGCCGATACTCTGCAAGTAAAGGTGAGGCAATCCTGGGGGGTGACAATGACGAAGTTTGACGCTTACCCCGTGGAGAAGTTCCGGGTGCACGGCTACGACCGTGCGTTTGTCAAGGTTGGTCGCGGACCCGCAGTCCTGCTTTTACACGGCATCGGGATGGACCACACGAGTTGGCTGGGCACAATCCCCAAGCTTGCCCAGGACTTCACCGTGATCGCCCCCGATCTGCTTGGCCATGGCGAGTCCGACAAACCCCGCGCCGATTACTCGATTGGTGGGTATGCCAACGGGATGCGAGACCTGTTGGCCTTACTGGGCATTGGGCGGGCAACTGTGGTTGGCCATAGCCTCGGCGGCGGAATCGCGATGCAGTTCGCCTATCAGTACCCGCAAATGGCCGAGCGGATGGTGCTGGTGTGCAGTGGGGGATTGGGGCGGAGCGTTAGCCCCGCGATCCGGGCATTGACGGTGCCAGGTTCCGGGCCGCTAGTGGCCGCAGCTTCCACCGACAACGTCCGTAAGCCCATGGTTCGCGCGCTCCGGGCACTGCACAGTACCGGACTACCTGGGACCCAAGACCTAGAAGGTTTCGCGGACGTCTACAACTCGATGGGTGACCCCAAGGCGCGCGCGGCATTCCGGCACGTCCTGCGCGCGGCCGTGGATTGGCGGGGCCAGGTGATCACCATGATCGACCGGGCCTACCTTGCCGAAAACATGCCAGCGTTGGTGATGTGGGGGCGTAAGGACTTGGCGATCCCCGTACGGCACGCCTACGCGGCGAAGGAGTTGTTGCCCGGTGCGCGGTTGCGCATTTTCGAAGACTCCGGGCACGTCCCGCAAGTCGATGAGCCCCAGGCCTTTGCCGAAGAGTTGCGCAACTTCATCATGGACACTCCGGCGTCGATCTGGGATCCCCGGATCTTTCGAGAAGCCATGGTCGCCGGGGCACCCCAACGGCGCAGGCCACCAACTATCAGACTGCCTGATCAAGGCGAGTCAGAGATTCAGGCCTCCGACGCTGATCAAACGAACTGGAACTGATTCCTCAGCCGTTCAAGTCAATCCGCTTAACGCGCTGCTGACGCGGCCGTGTGCGATTGGTCCAAGCCTTACCTGACCAATACCACTCAGTTCCGTCATGTTCTGGGGACTCGTACCAGCCGGACGGCGTGCCACCCCGTGCTGGCTTCGCTTGGCGATACCAGGCAACCAAGGCTGCGATCCCACCGGAGACGAGAGCTCCGATTAAGAACGCCGAGAGGCCGTCCATCAGTGCGCTAGAGCCACCCGCAGAGCCGTTGATGCCGACCATCATGATGATGGCCGCGAACACGATGCCGACGGGTATCCCCACCACAACACCAAGCTGCAGTGGAGCTTTCAGATCATTCACAAGGACCTCCCAGATGCTGAACTCAATTCATACGGCAGGGTGGGCTGTTTGTGTGGGACATTTTCGCTTGTTTTCGGCGGATCGTTATCCGGGCGTTAGGCTTCAGGTCCGGGGTCGAGGACGAATACCGATGCCCTGGTTCCCCAGCCAACTCAGGCCGTCCCCGATCAAGCTGGCGTTGTCTTTGAGGGCCGACAGTAGGGCCTGGGGTGAGTCCGGGACCTCCGCCAGCTTGGCGCGATGCTTGCCCAGCACGACCATCATGCGTGACAGCGCAGCGCGTTCTTCACTTCCCGGGGCTGGAGTCCCGATCTGGTTGGCGACCAGTGCCCGAGCCACCAACTCGACCATGATCGGGGCAAGGTCGGTGACGCTGTCGCGCAGTCGCGGCAGGTCTTGGTTCAGGCTCATCCCGGCCAGCGACTGCTGCAAGGAACGTTCGAACTCCGATTCCCACGAGCGC
>JAHZKU010000257.1 GCA_022600255.1 Actinomycetes bacterium
ACCAGAATGACTGGCAGCAACTTGGGATTGTCAGCCACTCCTGAAGGCTAGCGCGCCGATGGTCGGGGCAGGGGGCGATCAAGGGTTGGATCGATCAACATCTGCATGCGTGGCACGGAGTTCGGACGCTCTCTTGCTGGCTGCGATTCCCCGGGCCGGTCAAGGCCGAGGGAGGATTAGTGCCTAGTGCCGGTGGCAGTCATTTGCTCTCCGCGCCTCGGTTCTGCCTGTAGTGCCGTGTCGTGAATCCAGCCTCGCGCAACATCGCGAAGAAACCTGGGTAGGACTTCGCCACACACGCAACGTCAATGATTTGTATACCGGGCACGAGAGCGGCGCAGAGCGACATCGACATGGCTATTCGGTGATCGTTCCACGAATGAACTTTGGCGGGTCGTGGGGCTGTGGGTTGGACAGTGAAGCTGTCTGCTCCAACATCAACCCTCACACCCATTCGGGCAAAGCAGTCTGCGAGAGCGGAGATACGGTCTGATTCGTGACCACGTGCTCGGGCAACGCCTGTGACAGATACTGGGGCATCGGCGAAGATAGCCAGGACCCCGACGGTGAGAGCCTGATCAGCCATCCGTTGCATGTCGATGGTGAATCCTCCCCGCAGCCTCCTTGGCCCGTTGACCGTCAAAGTGGAATCCGCGTATGTGATCTGCGCGCCAAACTCAGTCAGTGCTTGGAAGAACCCCAAGTCAGGCTGTTGTGTGCTTGAAGGAATACCCTTGAGACGTACCACCCCTCCGGTCAGCACCGCCAGCGCCGCTGAGTAGGCTGCGCTAGAGAGGTCAGGTTCCACGCGCACGTACCCGGGCTTCTCAGTGGAGCCGCGACAAACCGTTAGCCGTTCATCGGCAACTTCAACTCGGTGTCCGAACTCGCGGAACGCCTCGATTGTCATTCGGACGTACCCGTCGGTAGCCCAGTATTCGGGAAGCGACACAGTGCGTGGACGTTCACCACCCAATGCCGCAAACAATGCCGCGCTGGCGAACTGGCTGGAGCCCCCGTGATCGACGTGGATCTCGCCGGTAACATTGGCCCCGCCATGGATCTCGATGGGGAATGCAGCCGGGCTTCGTAGCGATCGCACGTTGCAGCCGGCCCGTTGTAGGGTCGAGACCAGTGGGGAGCTGTTCCGGCGACGGTTCGCTGTCGATGTGGCCACAGTCCAGTGCCCTTGTCGGGGAGATGTCGCCAGCATGCCGCTGGTGAACCGAGACAGCGTCGCCGAATCTCCGGCGAACAAGATGTGATGCGACGATGACCATTGCCCGTCAGTCCCACTGACTCGAACGAGCTGCCCATTACGCTGGACGCCTGCCCCGAGTTGACGTACAACATTCAAGGCAGCGGCGGTGTCGTTGCTGGCCAGCAAACCCTCGATGGTGGTTTCTGTGCCTGCGAGGGCGGCGAGAAGTAGTGCTCGCACCGAGGCACTCTTGCTCCCAGGCGCGGCGAAGGCAAGGCGCACTGGACTGAGGGGTGGCGACAATTCCACACAGTCGACGAGATTCTCTGTATCGCCCTTGTTCACGATGTCAGCGCTCAACTGCGCGATCCAACACGGTCACGACCCCAGTGTCACCGTGGACGCGAACGAGGTCGCCAGTCGTCAATGTTTTCGTGGCCGTCATGGTCGCGATCACGGCTGGAATCGCCCGTTCTCTGCTGATCACTGCCGCGTGACAAGTAATGCCTCCTTCGTCCGTGATGATTGCGACCGCCCTGTCGCAAAGGTGTGCGATCTGCGGTCGGGTCATGCCCGTGACCAGTACCTCGCCTGGCTCAAACCCTGCCACGGCGGTTTCGTAGTCATCTGCAACAAAGTCGATCACGCGTACACGCCCCATGGCCGATCCGCTGCCAGCACCATCCCCACGTAGCTCAGTTCCTTCGGACGTGGCTTCACGACGATCCGGGTCCTGCGCCCAGGAGGCTCGTATCTGACCGGAAATGCTCTGCCGATCACGCCCGGTGTGCAGCACCACGGTGTCGTGCACAAGCATGGCCGCGTAGCCTTGTGAACGGGCTTGGATTTGGTCAATATCGACGGCCAAGTCGCTGCACCACCGCTGCAGCTCGTCGATGGTTGCGAAGTTGAGGCCTGGTATGCCGGATCTTTGCACGATGGAGTCGATGGCCTGCTGCATCAAGTAGCGAACGCGCATGAAGTGGAACCGGTTCCAGATTCGCAGCGCACCTAGCCGGCCGATCAGACTGCCCAGTTCGGCGGCCTCCTGTGAGGATTCGACCGGCTCGATCGGAGAGTCGACCACAGGATCGGCCAGCCGCCCACGGTAGTGTTCCCGGCCGTATTCGCTGTCTCCTTCCACTGAACCGATCCAGCCGAAACGCTCGGTCATGTCGTCCAGCGCCTCGTCAAGAGCCTCCCCGCTGAGCTGTTGCTCGCGGATGTCAGCCAACGTCGATTCCTCCAGAGTTGTCGGCAAGGGTTGGGTCGATCGCGTCAGCGCGACAAGAGCCGCGGACGGATCGGCGTGGTCAGACAGTAACTGTTTCAGCTGCTCCTCAAGTGGCTGCACGTGCTGCGGCTGCGTCACTATCATGGTGCTGAACGCCGACCATAGAACGCGCTGCATTGTGTTCAAAGCAGCCATTATTTCTTGCTCTTCTTGTGCGTCCCATTGGGTTGCATTGTGTTCGGCGTCTATGGCGCCGGCCAGGGTGAAGACGGTTTCGGACTCAGCCATGAAGCGTTCAACGCACGCTTCATCCCGCCAGTAATCCCGGAAGTGGCGACTGGCCGCGGCCAACTCCGAGACCTCGTGATACCCGCGAGTGCGCATTCGATCGTCAGTCAGGGACACTACCTGCTGGTAGCCAAATCCGGTGAGCTTGCGCAAACCCGATCCAAAAACCCCGAAAGATGTCAGGGTGTACCAGGGTCGAGCATTGCGGGCCTCATATCGTAGCTCGTACTGACCGGTCGCCAGGATCGGCTGCGCCCGACCGCCGTCAGGCACCGGCAGGGCCGTTATCGGTCGGCATTGCAGCATTACGATTTCGCTTTCGCAGCTCGCCCATTCCACATCACATGGACCACCCAGGACAGCCTCGGCGCTCTCGGCCAAAGCGAGTAGACTCGCAATTTCTCGATCGGTCAGAAGGGCTCCGGCAAGCCGTTCGCGAACGACAGAACCGTCGGTGCGGTTGAGTACGTAGCGGGTGGGGGTGGTTTCGCCAGATAACAAGG
This sequence comes from Actinomycetes bacterium, assembly GCA_022600255.1. GTDB lineage: Bacteria > Actinomycetota > Actinomycetes > S36-B12 > JAHZKU01. The sequence goes on from JAHZKU010000257.1 coordinate 3,227, forward strand.
CTGCCCCCAACCCCTCGACCACTTCAATCACACACGATTTGGGATCTCCGGTGCGGGGATCTGCTGTGAACAGCGTTCCCGCCCGGGTCGGGCGAAGCATGGGTTGCACAATCACCGCTGCGGGTTTGCTGGTTTTCGCCAGGCTGTCCGCGCACACTTCTAACGCGCGCTCGGCGACCTCCTGGCGGTGTACGCCCAGATAGGTCAGGAACTGTCCAGCCAAAGATGAGGTGCCGCCGTCCTCGTCCGGCGCGCTCGAACGCACTGCGAAAGTGAGGGTGAGGGTAGGGTCCAGATCTTGACACCATGCAGCCATGCTGGCTTGTAAGGCTTGGGAATCCGTGGCCAGCGCTGCAGCCAGTGCCTCGGATCGGACAACAAAACCAGGGGGAGTAGCAACGCCGGCTTGCCGCATTCTTGCAAGCCATTGCGCCTTGGGTCCG
>JAHZKU010000258.1 GCA_022600255.1 Actinomycetes bacterium
GGCGGCCAAGGCTCTGGTGGAGCGTGGGATCGCCTTTGATTGGTTCGAAAAGGGCTCCATGGTTGGCGGCCTTTGGCAGATCGACAATGACAACGGCGCAACGCCGGGCTATCGGTCCCTACACTTGAACTCCTCACGTCCCCGCACCCAATACCCGTCGTTTCCCATGCCGCCCGATTGGCCGGACTACCCCTCGCATGCGTTGATGGCGCAGTACTTCGAGCGCTTCGCCGAGCATTTTGGCCTGACTGAGCGCATTACATTTCAGACCCCCGTTGTGGCGGTGAGCCCCGTGCCCGGCGGACCCCGACCGGGATCGCGCGGCTGGCTTGTCACCCCGCAAGGCCAGCCACCGCGTACTTATCAAGAGGTCCTGGTGTGCAACGGCCACCATCACCAACCCAGGATTCCCACCTTGCCCGGCAATTTTGCCGGCCAAACCCTGCACAGCAGCAGCTACCGCGACCCAGCCTTGTTCGCAGGTAAGGATGTGGTTGTTGTGGGCGTCGGCAATTCTGGGATGGACATCGCCTGCGATGCTGTGGCCACAGCCAATCGGGTCTGGCTCGTCACCCGACACGGCGTCCATGTGCTGCCTAAGTACGCCCTTTCCAAACCGATCGATCAGCTTGGCTCGCCGCTGACCGCTTACGTGCCGTTCGCGCTGGAACGTCGGATCTATGAACTGATTGTGAAGGTGAGCACGGGAACTCCGGAAAGCCGGGGCATGCCCAAACCAGACCATCGACTCTTGGAAGCCCACCCCACGGTGTCGGCCGATCTTTACGATCGCGTCGGCCACGGGGACATTCAGATGAAACCCGATATCGATCGACTCGACGACGACATGGTGCACTTCGTAGACGGGTCCAGCGTGCACGCGGACGTGCTGGTTTACGCCACGGGGTACGAGGTGAGCTTCCCGTTCTTTGATCAGGACGTTTGGACCGCAAACGACAACGAGTTGCCGCTGTTTCAACGGGTGGTGGCTCCGGATCGACCTGGCCTGTACTTTATCGGCTTCGTGCAGTCTGTCGGGGCGAACATACCGCTGATGGAATACCAATCCGACTGGATCGCAGACGTCATGGCCGGCGAGGTGGTGCTGCCATCGGAGCCCGACATGCGCGCCTGGATCAGGAAGGACCGCGACCGGATGGCGAAGCGTTACGTGCGCTCCCCCCGGCACACGATGCAGGTGGACTACTGGCGCTATATCCGCGCCATGAAGGAGGCGCGAATGATGACAGCAACGGCGGACTGGAAGGCACGACTGAAGCGGCCGCTAGCGGGGCTGCTCCCCAAACCGGTGGGTGCCAAGGCCAAGCGCGCCCGGCCCGTGTCGCCGAAGAACAGAGAGTCTGCCTGATGCGGGCCGTTGTCGCTGATCTGTCGACTCCGCGCTATCTCTTCACCGCCGTTGCCGGTAAGGCGCGGCCCAGCGCTGGCTGGGGTCCGGGTGGGTTGTTGTCGTTGCAGGAGTCCGTTGCAGCCCCGAAACTGCCTGACGCGCCAGGATGGTTGCGGTTGCGTCCGGAGTTGGCGGGAATCTGCGGGAGTGACCTGTCAGTCGCCCACGCCAAATCCTCCTTCGTGCTGAGTGCCTACTACCGAGCCAGCAAGCAGATTCTGGGGCACGAGATCGTGGCCGTCGTGGCTGAGGTCGGGCCTGGGGTCACCGAGTTGGTGCCGGGAGATCGGGTCGTGGTGGATCCGGTGATTTCCTGCGCACAGCGGGGGTTCGATCCGGTCTGCCGCACGTGCGCCGGCGGCCTGCCCTACGCCTGCGAGCGATTTGATCAACCGGGCTCAGCCGGGTGTGAGGCTCCGACGCTGGGATTTGACGCAGCCGTAGGCGGCGGTTGGGGGGAGTCGCTGGTGGCGCACGAATCCCAGTGTTATCCCGTTGGTGATCTGGCATCACGCAGAGCGGTGTTGGCCGAACCCGCCTCCATCGGTCTGCACACGGCGCTGCAATGGCGTCGCGCGGGGGATCGTGTGGTTGTTATTGGTCCGGGGACGATCGGTCTGCTGGTGACTGCGGCGCTACGGCGGCTCCACCCCGATCTCGATATCGCGGTTGTCAGCCCCGGCGAGTTCGGAGCGGCGAAGGCGATCGAAGTTGGGGCCTCACGCACCCTGCCAGCGGGCGGGGCCGCAGTGGAGGCCCTAGCCGCGTCCGATGGTGGCCGGGTGATTCGCCCGCGGATGACTAGGACCCCAATCTTGGAACAGGGCGTTGATGCAGTATTCGATTGCGTCGGGCTCAGTGAGACGATCGATTTGGCAACGCACTTGTTGCGCCCGGGCGGCACGCTCGTGCTAGCCGGTGGCGCTGGTAAGCAGTCGATGGATTGGTCGCTGGTCTGGAACCGGCAACTCACGGTGCAAGGCACCATCAACTTCGGCCCCGAACCGCAACTGTCGGGTCGTCACACGATGTCGCAAGTCGTGGAATGGCTGGCCGATCCCGCATATCCGGTCGACAACGTGGTGACACAGACGTTGCCGCTCGCAGACTGGAAGCGGGGATTGGAACTAGCCTCGGCGGGCCCGCGTGCCAGCCAAGTGAAGGTTGCGTTACGCCCCAACCCCGACATTGCGTTGGTGGCCTGAGCGGCCTTCGCGCGAGACAAAGCTGTTGTTTCGTGGGCGCCTGCGCTGCTGGGTCTCTGTGCCTAGATCCCGATCAGCCTTGCTCCTCGTCTAGCAGCGGTAGAACGTCCCCGCAAGGACCGCTCGGACGATCCTGAGTCGGTTCGACTGCACTCGGCTCAAGCCAGGTGAATGGGTGATCCGCTACTTGGTGTTCCAGAGCTTGGTCGAGGCTTTCTTGGTCTTCCGTTCGCCCCAACCCACCGAGCTCTTGGCTTGAATCTGCACCCAATAGGGCTCGGTCTTGTCCAGGCCCTTGAACCAGCGCTTCTTCTGCTTCGTCTGCTTCCAACTGTTGAAGTTGTCCCGGTCTCCGGCTTTGCTGATGCGAACCCGGTATTTGTTGATGGTCCCGCCGCCAGTGTTCTTCGGCTTCTTCCAAGTCACGCGCAGTTCGCCCTTGGACTTGCTGTGGCCTTTCGGGGCCAACCGCACCGTGCGGACCTTGCCCGGCTTGGTCTTGTCCGCAAATGTCTTGACAGGAATACCGGCCTGGTCCAACGTCTGCGGGGTTTGCCCATCAGCATAGGCTTGCTGACCAGCTTCGGACGGATGCAGGAGACCGCCGCCGTACTGGGCGCCGTCCTGGGGAGCTCCGGCGAGCCCCGTCGAAATCCCGTTAACCCAGAACTCCATTCCGGGTGCAGTTGCACAGGCCCCGTGCTGCAGCGATTCGGTGAAGATGTCCAAAGCCACGGTGTATCCATAGAGGCTCCCGTTGCGCTTGATGAGCTGCGTTAGTCCCTTCGCAGTGAGTGGTCCCACCTCGGCCGCTGGATCCGGGCTGCCCGGCGGAACGTACTGGTCGCCTGGTTCTCCGAGGTAGGCGGAGTTGAGTGCCCAGTAGGCGTCCCAAGGCATCGCTGGTGCCTGCCCGTACGTGTCGGCGCCCATGGGTTGGGCCGGAGTGGGCTTCCAGGCGCAGTAGACCCAAGGCTCACTGCCGTTGCCAGTTTCGCCAGCCTTCTTGGCTCGGGTGATCAGACTGGGGTAGCCCGACTGGATCACCTTGGCCGGGTCATTGATGTTGAGTCTGGTGCTGTCAGTCTTGGGGTCGCCCACGGATTTGGAGGTTTGGCAGGTTCCTGCGCCCGAGGTCAGGCAAGCAGCCATCTCGTCGTAGCGGGTGGTCAGCTTTTCGAGTCGCTTGTTCGTCCAATCCCAGAGTTCGTCGCCACCGTTGTCCGCGTTGTAGCACAGATCCGCACCAGCTAGGGCGCCGACACAAGTCGCGGAGATTCCACCAAATCCGGTGTCATTCCCGCCGATGCCCACCAGTGCAACGTCGATCTTGTTTGGCCCCACGATCGCATCAAGTTGATCGATTTGAGCCGGACGAATTCCGGTGCCAGTGTTCTGTGGCGTCAGCACGCCGCCGCCGTTCGGGGACGTGCCAGCGACCTGGGCCCCGCCGCATCCAACATTGATGAAGGTGACGTTTGACCGCGGATCGGCGCTCTCCGCGGCCTGGGCGGCGCGCACGAAGCCACCCCAACGGGTGCGGGCGCAGCCGGGATCGTCAAAGGCGATCGTGGAGTTCGGGCCCGTGATCCCGTCCACGCGATAGGGCGGAAAGCCCACACCCACTGCGTAGGAATCGCCCAAGAGCGCGATCAAGACGTTCTTGACCTTGATCTTGCTCTTGATCTTTGTCGTGCCCTTCTTATCGGTCACTTTCAACTGCAGTTTGTGGGTGCCCTCGGGCAGGTGGACGGTTGTCTTGTCAGCGCAGTTGGCCTTGGCTTTCACCACGGGGTTGGAGTAAATCTTCCAGGCGCACGCCAGTGTCCCCTCCCCGGTAGACCCGCTCCCGTCCAGTACGACCTTGTGGAGTCCGTCCGTAGGGATCTTCCCGTATTGGCCGTATTCACCAGGTCGATACGAGGCCCCCTGATAGGTGGTGTATTCAGACATCACATCATCGGGCAGACCATCTGGGGGGCCCGCAAGTTGCTGGTTGGGAAAATCCCAGCCGAACTCATCCACAATGTTGGTCGGCATGGTCCAGTCCCATTGCACGTTGGGTCCGGTTTTCGCAGTGGCCGCCGCTGACTGTCCGGCTACGGCTTCGGTGCTCACCAGCGACTGCGGCGTTGCGCCGGCGCCGTGAGCGATCGCGGGGGCGCTGAGTAGCCCAAGAGTCACGGCCGCACCTGCGCACAAGGTCAGAGCAGACTTGCCGGGATGGAGCAGTTTGGTATTCAGGCGCATGCATTGTCCAAGCGATTGCGGTCAGTTGGCAGAGTCACTTGCTCAATCGTGCAACGCCGTAGCCCACTAGTGGGCAACTCGATCATTCAGGTCGACTCTGGCCCAATGTAACCCGGTTCACAGGCGGAGTCTCTGAGAAGTGACGCATTCGGGCATTGCCCCGCCGGTGGAGCTCAGCGGCAAGTTGTGGCTTGCCCGCCACCGGTACCCGCCGCCAATAGTTCACCGAAGTTGCCGTTGATGACCGGAAGCCACGAGGCTGGCACGAGTGGCGACCTGCTGGTTGGCTGGCTAGGCTGCGAGGCACTCGCCCACCCTCGGAGCTCTCATGTCTCAGGCCACTGCCGTTCCTGCGCCGCCGATGTCGAAGAGAGCGCGGTACTTCGCGCTAGCCGCGATGGTCTTCGTGACCTCGATGACGTTCATCGACATGACCATCGTGACCATTGCTGCTCCTGACATCGAGAAGGAACTGGGGATCTCCGATGAGGCCCTGCAGTGGGTCATCAACGGGTACCTGCTGGGGTTGGCGGCCACCTTCGCGTTCTGGGGTCGAGTCGCCGATGTTGCCGGTCATCGCAAGATGGCCATCATCGGGACGCTCGTCTTTGTTATTGCGTCCACAATGTGCGGGTTGACTCCGGACGGTGACATCGCGAGCGCTTGGATCATTGGATTTCGGATCATCCAGGGTGTCGGGGCTGCCATGTTGTTTCCGGCTGCGTTGGCGATCGTGGTGGCGTCATTCCCAGTCTCTGAAAGAGGCCGGGCCTTGGCCATCTTCTTCGCGATCACCGGAGGTTTTACGGCGATCGGCCCGATCGCGGGTGGCTACCTCACCGAGTGGACCTGGCGCTCCATCTTCTGGATCAACATTCCCATTGCAATCGTCGCGATCATCTTGACGGCCAAATGCCAGACCACGCTGCAACCGAAGAAAGAACCCATCGACTATCGCGGAGCCGTGATCATCATTGTCGGCATGGCCTTGTCGATCATCGGGGTGCAGCAGGCGGGTGTCTGGGGGTGGACCAGCCCATGGACAATTGGTGCGATCGTCCTAGGACTGGTGGTGCTGGCGATCTTCGTGCGGTTCGAACTCGGGGTCGA
>JAHZKU010000259.1 GCA_022600255.1 Actinomycetes bacterium
TAGTTGTAATGGACAGTGGGGTGTCTTCGAGGTGGGTTTGCGTTGCGGGGCCCCAGCCCAGGTCACAGCCGCTGTCGCGGGTGCGGTTGACCTGGTGGGCTGTTTCTAGGTTTCCGACGATTATTTTGAGGTCGAGGTCGTGGCCAAAGTCGACGATGGCGCGGACATAGTCGCGGTGGCTGCTGGTGTTGCTGATCACCGATGCGATTTCGAGGCTGTGGACGGGAGTGGCGTGGGCCGTATAGATGTCTGCGTATCCGGCTCCGAATTCTGAGACTTGGACGCTGCAGCCTATGTCGGCGAGCTGTGAGATTGTCTGTCTCATTGTGGGGTTCATCTTGAAGCGGGTGACGCTGTCCAGTTTCAAGACCAGCGAGGTTGGATCGAACGCTCGCGAGGTTGTGGTTTGTACAAGCCATTCCGGGAAGCTGGCATCGCCGAGTGTGGCTTCATGGATGGGCAGGCACAGTAAGTCGTGGTTATCGGGCATGGCCTGGTTTTGGTCGAGCACGGTGGTGATGATGCTGCGGTCCAGTTCACGGTATTGGCCGGTGCTCAGTGGTCGTTCGCAGTGCGTTTCCGGCCAGAGCAGTTCAGCGGTGATTCCAACCGAGGTGGCGCTACTCAGTTGTTGTAGTGGCCATAGTCGCAGGCGTGCTTCCCGAGGGGGAGGTCCAAGCTCGCTTGCCCAAACCCGTCGGGCCTGGGGTGTGCTCGTCACGGCTTGATCTCCACCGTTTCTCTTGGCCTGGTACATCGCTCGGTCGGCGTAGTTCAGCGCCGTTTCGGCGGCGGCAGCAGGATCCTCAGGCAAGTCTTCGGTGATCATGGCCAGGCCGAGGCTGGCGGTGATGTGCACGGTCTTGTCGGCCACCTGGTAGCGGTGGGCTAGTGCTTCTCTGACCCGTTCGGCAATTTGTTCTGCCTCTCCTTGGCCCGTGACGGCTTCGAGCACCACCGCGAACTCGTCACCTCCTAGCCGGGCAGCTGAATCGACCTCTCGGATCGAGGTCCTGATGCGGTCGGCAATGGCCTTGAGCAGCTCATCACCGCATTGGTGACCGAAGGTGTCGTTGACTTGTTTGAAGCCATCGATGTCCAGATAGAGAATCGCTCCCACCTGCTCGGTGCGTCTGAAGCGTTGCAGTGCTTCTACGGCGCGCCGGGCGAAGTCTGGGCGGTTAGCTAGACCTGTCATTGGGTCATGATGCGCCAAGAATTGGAGGTACCGTTCTGCTCTCTTGCGCTCAGTGATGTCTCGCAGGATCAGCGTGTACAGCTCCGGTTCACTTTGTTCGCCGCGCACAACGTTGATGGCCAGCTCTGCCGGGAATTCAGTGCCGCCCAGGCCAAGACAGGTTACCTCGCGCAGGCCTTGATCTTGTTGCGCCAGAGCGGCATAGCCACGGATTCTCGCCGGCGAAAGCTCAGGGACCAGCCCCTGAACTGAGCTCCCTATGTGGTCGATCGTCGTCCCGAAGGCGCGGTGGGCCGCCGCATTGGCTGTTCTCAGCATTCCGGCTGGGTCAACAGTCACGATGGCATCGGGAGCTGCAGCAAGAATGGAGCGGGTCCTGGCTTCGGACTGTGCCAGATCTGCTGTGCGCTGGTGTACTCGATCATCGAGAGTCTGATTCATCTGGGCGAGATCATTCGCCCGTTGGCGCAGCTGGGTTTGCTGGGTTTCGATGCGGTCGGCCATCGCGTTGTAGGACCTGGCAAGGACCCCGATCTCGTCGTGCCTGTCAACGTCAGTGGACCGGTCTCCGCCAAGCTGGTCTGCGCCGAAATCGTTGCTCAACTCCGAGAGTCGCACCATTGGCAGGCTCATCGAACGGGATACCAGCCACGCCGCCGCCACGATCAACACCGCGGCGAACCCACCCACCAGGAAGAACCACCGGCCGATGGTAGCCAGTCCTGCGTAGGCTTCCGAAGTGTCGATCTTGACGATCAACACCCAGTCCTGCTCCGGCAAGAATCGGACGTCCGCGATCACCTGCTCGCCTCGGTAGTCCACGCCTTCCACCAGACCGTTGGTGCCCGCTAACGCGGCGGCCACCGCGACACCTTCGCCAAGGTTCTGCTCTGCGGCGCCGAAGCGGGACGGCAACAGTGAGCGGCCATCACCCTGTACCAGGAGCGTCTCGCCGGTCTGTCCCAAACCGGTGTAGTCGGTCAACCCCTCAAACAACGAGTCGGCGGTGCTGTCAGCTACCAGAGCTCCCAACGATTTCGAATCCAGATCCAATGGGCCAACTGCGCGAATCCCCAGGCTCTCGTCGGGGAGTTCGATGATTTCATCGGCCAGTGGCGCGTTCAATCCTCGCGCCAGAAGATCCGGGTCGGAGAACTGGGTCCCGACCAGTTCGCTGTCGGTGCTGGTGACGACGGTGCCATCCCTGGCCACGATCGACAGCGCCGCGAGGGTCGGTACGGCGTCCCGGGCATCGGAGAGAATTTTGGTCATCCTGGCCAAGTCTTGGGTGCTGCCGCTGCTGAGATACTCCTGCAAGCTGATTCGCAGTTGGGTACGACTGGTGATCAGCGCGAGCCCGTCACGACCTGTTCGTTCGGCTTCGGCGAGGCGCTGTTCCTGTAACGAGGCCAACCCGGCAAGGTTGGACTCCACTTCTCGCGTCAACTCAGCCTCGGCCACATAGCGGCCGGCAACCGCCATGACCGCCAATGGGATAGCCGCAACCAGCACGAAGGCCAGCAGCAGCTTCCAAAACAGCTTCACGGCAAGTCCCTTACCATTGGCGAGTCAGTCAGGATCAGTTGCGGCTCAGATCGATCGGGTGGGTCGCCAGTAGCGCCAACGGCATCGGCTGACGCCGCAGGACCCTGGACCAGAGATCGACGTGCGGTTCGACCAGCACATCAGCGGGCAACGCGGA
>JAHZKU010000260.1 GCA_022600255.1 Actinomycetes bacterium
ACCGATCTCACCGAGCCACGGCAGGGAGATGACTTCCTCGACTGGGATCGTAATGAACGCGACGAAGAACAAGATGACCATCACGACGGATAGCCCAAAGGCGATCGCCACCTGGCGAACGGCCCGTTGCTCAGCCTTCGGATTGATGTCTGTCTGTCGTGGGTGATGTTCTCCGGGGGCCTGTGGCAGAGAGTACGGGTTCACGACTCCCGAGTGCGCCTTGACCGGTTCTTTGCTCATGGAATCCTCACTCATCGAACCTTGGCTCCGATCCAAATCGCGCAGGCAACAGCCAGCAGCATTCCACCGATCCATAGGAACAGGCCTTCAGTCACCGGGCCGAAGCGACCTAGTGCCCAGCCACCTGGATCCTCACTGTTCTTCAGGTAATCGATATAAGCGATGATGCCCTGCTTATCCTCCACGCTGAGGGTGGCATCGGAAAACACCGGCATGTTTTGTGGACCGGTCAACATGGCTTCGTAAATCTCCTGCGATGTGGCTGGCATCAAATCTGGCGCGTAGCGGCCATCGTTCAAAGCGCCGCCTCGCCCAGCAGCCTGATGGCACTGGGAGCAGTTTGCCCGGAACAGTTCGCCGCCTTCACCAAGATCGGCATCTGAGAAATCCAGGTCGGCGGCACTGGGGATCGCCGGCCCGGGCGACAGCGAGGCGACATAGGCCGCGAGGGCTGCGATCTCCTCTTCGGTGTAGATGACTTCTTTCGAAGGGGCCTGGGCGCTATAGGTGGCTAGCGGCATGCGACCGGTCGCAACCTGAAAGTCCACCGCTGCGGCGCCAACCCCGATTAGGGTCGGACCGTTTTCCGTTCCCTGCAGATTAATCCCGTGACAACTGGAGCAACCCTCCAAGAATAGTCGCTTACCTTCGATGATCTGCGCGGCCGACTGTTCGGCCGACTTGGCTTCGGTCATGGTGTTGGTAATGGCGAACAACCCGCCGGTGGCCACCAAGGCGACCAAAATCAGGGCAAGCACCGCTGCTGGATGCCGCCGCTTAATGGCCAAACTCTTCACAAGTTCACCTCACTGCTCGTTGCGCTGTCTGTTCCAAAGATCATCCGATGGCCCGTCATTGCAGGATGTAAATCATCGCGAAGAGCGCGATCCATACAACGTCAACAAAGTGCCAGTAGTAAGAAACCACTACCGCCGACGTTGCCTGCTGGTGGGTAAATCGTTTCGCCATATACGTCCGCACCAGGACAAACAGGAATGCCAAGAGCCCACCCACAACGTGTAAGCCGTGGAAACCAGTGGTCAGGAAGAACGCCGACCCATACGGCGAGCCCGAGAAGCTGATTCCGTCATCCAACAGTTCGGAATACTCAAAGACCTGGCCCGCGATGAAGACCGACCCCATGATGAAGGTGACGATGAACCAAGTCCGCATCCGTTCGCGGTCGCCACGTTCGGCCGCCATCACACCGATCTGGCAAGTCACCGAACTGAGCACCAGGATCGTGGTGTTGGTGGCCGCGAGTGGGACGTTCAAGTCCTGAGTGGACTCCGCCCAAATCTCCGGATTCACGCCACGGAGCGTTAGATACATCGAGAAAAGCCCAGCGAAGAACATCAACTCGCTAGAAAGCCAGACGATGGTTCCCACCGACACCATGTTGGGTCGGTTGGCAGGCGCATGGGCCTGCGCTTGTAATACGTTTGCAGTAGCCACAGGCGGATTCTGGCAGGTCAACAATCTCTTGTGTTGCAGACCCCCCGAACTAACTGCATTGATTTGGGATTTCAGCCAATTTTGACTACATGCGGTGTCGAGCTTCTACAGAAAGTTTCGATTCTGGGGCGAAAACTGTGGACAACAGCCAATCCAGCGCGAAAAGTTGTATGACGTCTTCTGGCTAGGTCAACGAGGCGCATGAGCAGCGGCAGCTAGCGGCCTGCGGCCCAAAGTTGGACTAGTTGAGCGCGCAACAACCTAACTGACAGTTGCGGGCGCTAGTTGGAAAGATCGCCGCGGACTGCGGCCAGGACCGAGGCTGGCAGTTGCGCCGCTTCGGCATATCGACGATGGGCGACCGTGGCCCAAACGGTATTGTCCGGATTCAGGAACGCCATTCGAGCAGAGTCATCGAAGTCAAACCCTAAGAAGTGGACCGCATGCGTGATCTCGCTGAAGCCATCCTCATCCGCACCTGGGATTTCCACACCGGGTACGGAGATCCCTTCACCAGCCTCAGTGCGGATCTCTAGAGAAATCAGGTGTTGGATCCCCGTGAGACGTTCCAACTCGGCGCGCACTGTCGCGAGATCATCGTTTTCAATAAACAGGGTGGCAGTGAGCCTCGACCGGTTGGGGACGAAGCGGGTGTACGCCTGGACCTCCTCGGCGATGGCCGCTGGGGAGGTCACCGCCTCCACCATTACCATCTCCTGGATTTGGTAGCGCAGCGTCTCAGCGTTCTCAAAGGCCAAGACGATTTGATCTCCGATCCGGGCCCGGCGAGCAGCCCGGATCGGCATCATGCGAGCGCGATTTGCGGCCCGCTGCGGCACATAGTCCTGCGGTAGTAGGATCAGGTCCGCATCAAGTTCATGGTTCACGATTAGCTATTGCGAACCTTGTCGAGGGCCTTGGCGAAGCGGCCGGCGTGGGTTTTCTCAGCCCGCGCCAGCGTTTCCATCCAGTCGGCGATCTCATCGAAGCCTTCATCTCGCGCAGTCTTGGCGAAACCGGGGTACATGGCCGTGAACTCGTAAGTCTCACCGGCAACGGCGGATCCCAAGTTCTGCTCCGTGTCACCAATTGGCTCATCCGTGGCTGGATCCCCCACCTCAACCAAGAAATCCAGGTGCCCGAAGGCATGGCCGGTTTCACCCTTGGCAGTTTCCTCGAAGAGTTCGGCGACGTCCTCGCGTCCCTCCGCCTTTGCCACGCGGGCAAAGTACAGGTAGCGGCGGTTAGCCTGGGATTCGCCCGCGAAAGCGGCCTTCAAGTTTTCGTGTGTCTGGGAACCGG
>JAHZKU010000261.1 GCA_022600255.1 Actinomycetes bacterium
GTGCTGCTGATCGGTGCAGGGAACAACGGTGGCGATACCTTGTTCGCCGGGGCCGCGTTGGCGCAGCGGGGGGCGTGGGTCCTGGCGATACCGTTAGCAGCGGAGATTCATCCAGAAGGCGCGGCGGCTCTGCTCGCCCAGGGTGGCCGATTGGCGCAGGTGCCGTATTCGGACGAGCAGATCGCCGAGGCGGTCGGTAGTTTGCGGCGGGCTGATCTGGTCTTGGACGGCATTGTGGGAATCGGTGGGCAAGGACCGCTGCGTGAACCCGCAGCCACGCTTGTTCGTGCCATTGAGGCCGCCGACACAATCAGGGTGGCCGTGGACATCCCAAGCGGTGTCGACCCCGCCACCGGTCAAGTCCCCGATTCAGACAGCGTGTTCGCGGCCGACTTGACCGTGACCTTCGGGGCACTCAAATCCGGCCTTGTGCTGCCGCCGGGCCGCGATTTTGCTGGCCGCATTGTGGTGGTTCCTATCGGACTGCAACCGCAGCTCGCTGCGTTGCCTGACATTAAACTGCTACAAGCCAATGACGTGGCACCGTTTGTCCCAGCACCGGCAGAATCCTCCTATAAGTACAGCCATGGAGTTGTCGGCGTTGTCGCGGGGAGTTCAGCCTACCCGGGAGCTGCCCAGATGGTCACGGGGGCAGCACGGCACACCGGGGTCGGGATGGTTCGGATCGCCGACCGCGATGACGGTGTCGCGCAAGCGGTGGTGAACCGTTTCCCTGACGTTGTAGCGACGGACGGAAATCAGTTGGCCAACGATCCCAGGGCAACCGCTTGGGTGATCGGCCCGGGTGCCGACACGGGGCACCAGACGGCAACCGATCTTGCGGCACTGCTCAGCACTGAATTGCCTGTGGTGGTTGATGCCGATGCCATCACGGTTGTCGCCAACGATCCGGAGCTGCGCGAACAGATCAAGGGACGCTCCGCGACGACAGTCCTCACCCCGCATGTCGGCGAGTTTCGCAGACTAGGTTTTGAGCTGACGGAGGATCGCTTGGGGTCCGCCAGTGCAGCGGCGGACCAGATGGGTGCCATCGTGGTGCTGAAGGGTCCTGGCACGGTGATCGCTGGACCCAGCGGAAAGACCTACGTGGACCCGATCGGGCCGGCAGCGCTGGCAACGGCCGGCACCGGCGATGCCTTGGCTGGCATCGTTGGCGGCATCCTAGCCCAAGACCCGCGCCTCCCCAACGACGACGTCCGAGCGGTCGCGGCGGCGGTATACCTGCACGGCCTTGCGGCGCGAGTGGCCAGCGCCGGTGATCGACCGATCACGTCTTGGGACCTGACCTTGTCGGTGCAGGATGCTGTGGCGCAGCTGCGGTCGTTGGCCTCGGTGGATCCGGACGCTGGAATCAGCAGTGACTGAGCAGTATCGTGCGGTGGCCCACGTGGATCTGGCGGCCATTGCCCATAACATTGCCACCTTGCGCAAGGCCTGCGATGACCGGGCGTTTATGGCCGTCGTCAAGGCCAACGGCTACGGCCACGGCATGCTGCCCGTGGCGCGCACCGCACGAGAGGCTGGCGCGGACTATCTGGGGGTGGCCTATCCCGTAGAGGCGTTGACGCTTCGCGCAGACGGCGATCGCGGGCCGTTGCTGACCTGGCTCTACACCCCACAAGACGACCTAGTTCCGGTAATCGAGCAGTCTGTCGAACTAGGTGTCTCAAGTCTGGCCGACCTAACGCAGGTCGCGGCGGCGGCTGAGGTTGCTGGCAATGTCCCGGGTATCCACCTCAAGATCGATACCGGGTTGGGACGCAACGGCGCGATGCCGACGCAATGGCCTGGGCTCTTGCAACGAGCGGCCGAGGCCCAGCGAGCGGGTCGGGTCAAGATCAAGGGTATTTGGAGTCATCTTGCGAGCGCCGACGAACTGCAATCCCCAGTCACCGAACTACAGCTCACGCAGTTTGATATGGCCTTGGCCATGGCGGAAGACTTGGGGATTCGTCCTGACGTCCGACATATTGCCAACACGGCGGGAGCACTGGCATGGCCTAAGAGTCACTACGATCTGGTGCGGTGCGGCATCGGCATCTACGGACTCTCGCCTGGTCCTGAACTGGGGACCTCAGCGGCGCTGGGACTGGTACCGGCGATGACCCTGTCAGCCGACATCGCACTCGTCAAGTCAGTGCCCGCGGGGCAGGGCGTCTCGTACGGCCATCGGTATCACACCGAGTCGGACACCACGTTGGCGTTGGTGCCGATCGGATATGGCGACGGTGTGCCGCGCAGCGGTTCAAACCGGATCCCGGTGCAGTTGAACGGGCGCCGCTACGTCGTCGCTGGCACGATCGCGATGGATCAGTTGGTGCTAGACGTTGGCGATGCTCACGTCACCGCCGGCGACACCGTGACGTTGTTCGGTGGGGGAGACCTGGTGCCGTCGGCCCAGGATTGGGCGAACGCTAGCGACACCATCAACTACGAGATCGTGACCCGGATCACCGATCGCGTCCCGCGCGTCTACTCGGCCAGCGAGTCTGGCCCGCGAACGGAACGCTGAGATGCTGCGCACACTTTCGCGCCGGTTGCCGCCTCCGCCCGGGCCTGGCTTCTTGCTGGCGGCCCTTGCATCCGGAACTGCGGTCGGCACCGCACTCGAGCGCGCGCTGGTACGGCGACGTTTGCCGCAAGCCGGTGCTGTCGCATTCGGTGACTACCGCGACACGGCATTGCTGATTCCTGTCGGTCACAACGCCACGATCTACGCAGAGGTCACACCGAGTTCCTTACCCGATGATGATCTCACCGTGGTCTTCTGCCATGGGTATGGCCTCAATCAGGATTCTTGGCACTATCAGCGTCGTGATCTGGCCGGGCGGGCGCGCCTCGTGTTCTACGACCAGCGCTCGCACGCCCGCAGTAGCCGGGGCCCAGACGGCAGCCACAGCATCGATCAACTCGGTACCGATCTGCAGCAAGTGATCATGACCGCCGCCCCCTCAGGCTCGTTGATCTTGGTGGGCCATTCCATGGGCGGCATGACCATCATGGCCCTAGCCGAGCAGTATCCGGATCTCTTCGTCGAACGGGTCCGTGGCGTCGCGTTGTTGGCCACCAGCTCGGGCGAACTGTCCGATGTCCCCCTAGGTTTGCCTGGTCCCGCCGCCCGGTTGGTACACCGATCGGCGCCAGACCTGGCGGGGTTGCTAACCGCCCGGCGGGCGCTGGTCGAGGTGGCCCGGGCGCGGCAGAATGACCTGTCCGTGCTGTTGACAGGCCTGTATAGCTTCGGGAGCGCCGTGCCTGCGGTGGAGTCTAGTTTCGTAGCGGATATGTTGGCGGCTGTCCCCATCGAGGTGCTGGCTGATTACCTGCCCACGTTCTTGGAGCACGATAAGGCCGCCGCCCTAGCCGGGTTTTCTCAGATCACGACCACGGTGATGGTGGGGGAGTGCGACCTGCTTACGCCCACCACGCATGGTCGACGATTAGCCGAGCAGGTCGGCGGTGAACTCACGATCGTGCCGAATACCGGCCACATGATTATCACCGAGCGGGCGGAGCTAGTCACCAGCGAACTCGCGGCCCTCATCGATTCGGTGCGGGAGGCCGATGATGGTGCCTGATGCGCCCGCGGCCTCCGCCTACCCCGACCCTTTCCCACCGATCGATGTCCCAACCGCGGCTGCGATGGAACGGTTAGGTGAAGTCCTTGGGGATATGTTGGGCCCCGACGAGTTTGTCAGCCTGGCAGGACCGTTAGGGGCGGGGAAGACGACCCTTGTCCGTGGTCTGGCGATTGGGCTAGGGGTAGTCGACCGAGTTTCCAGCCCGACCTTTGTGATTGCCAGGCGCCAGTGTGGCGCTCGGGTCGACTTGTTGCATTGCGATCTCTACCGAGTCACGGACATCGATGAGGTGATCGACCTGGATCTGGATAGCAGTGGTGCGGTCACGGTCGTGGAATGGGGTGCGGACGCCATCGCGGCGCTGACCGACGACTACCTGGCAGTTACGATAGAGCGTTCTCTGGGATCAGGTCTGGCTGGGCGGTCATTCGCGGCGGCTGGTTTTGGCAACGACTGGCCCGCCTCCCGGTTGACGCAGTTGCGCAACCGTTTGGTCGACGCGCTAGATGAGCACGAGGAGGACCAAAGATGATCTTGGCCATCGACACGGCGACCTCGACTGTGACCGTGGCCCTAGCCAGCAGCGATGGAGCGTTAATCGCGGGAGGCTGCGGCACAACACCGCGGTCACACGCTGAAGAACTGGGCCCGCTGCTGGCCGAGGTTTTTGCGGTCCCGGGTCAGGTTTCCCAGGTGGTTGGCGGGGTCGGCCCGGGCTCCTTTGCGGGGCTGCGCGTCGGTTTGGCAGCCGCGGCCAGTATCGGTTGGGCGTTGGGGATTCCCGCTACCGGCCTGTGCACGTTAGATGTGTTGGCGCTGCAGGCGGCCACGGAGTTTTCCGGGTATGTAGTCGCAGATGCCCGCCGTGGCGAACTGTTTTACGGTGACTACCGCGAGGGGGTTCGGGTCGATGCGCTGGGGGTGCTGGATAGGCGGGTCTTAGCCCGGGTTGTGGCGGGGTCCCCAGTCACTGGGGACGATCACCTGCTGCAGGACTTCGACAAGCGCGCCAAAGGCTCCGTCCTGCTCACCCCGACGGCTCTTGGCCAAGCGGCCGCCAAGGCGGTCGCAGCCGGGTCAGGGCAGTCACTACGCCCGATGTACTTACGGGCTCCGGATATCGCTGGCAAACCGGGTAAGACCTTGCCAACATCGGGTTCGGTGGCCGATGCCTAGCCCCCATTGGGCCGTTGCGGACAGCACCGATGCCGACATCGCCGCGATGGTCACGATCGAGCAGGATCGTTACGGCCCGGACGCTTGGTCCGAACTGCAGATTCGAGAGGAGTTGGGCCGCGTTCCGGATTCGCGCTGGTACGGCGCGGTTCATGAAGGCGAGCAACTCGTCGGTTACGTGGGGTTGTACCTAGCACCGCCGGATTCGGACATCCAGACAGTCACGGTTCGTGCTAACGACGCCGGACGTGGCGCTGGGTCCGCGCTCTTGGCGGCCGCCTTGGCACGCGCCCGAGCGGTGGGTTGTCGGCGCGTGTTTTTGGAGGTCAATGCCAATAACACTGCAGCGCTGGCGTTGTACACGCGGTTCGGTTTCGTGAGACTCGGCGTGCGGCGACGTTACTACAAGGACGGAAGTGATGCTGTGAACATGCGGTTGAAGTTGGACTCCGACGCGCCGGCTCTGGGCGCACCGTGACCCCGGGTCCCCTGATTCTCGGGATAGAGACATCGTGTGATGAGACCGGGATTGGGCTCGTCGCAGGCGACCGCCTGCTAGCCGACGCACTCGCTAGCAGTTCAGCCGAACACGCGCGATTCGGTGGCATCGTGCCTGAAGTCGCAGCGCGGGCTCATCTGGATGCCCTGGTACCCACACTGCAGCAGGCCTGTTCGCAGGCCGGGCTGGTGCCGGGAGATATCGACGGCATTGCGGTAACCAGTGGCCCGGGGTTGGCTGGATCGCTCCTAGTGGGAGTGGGATCGGCCAAGGCCCTCGGAGCCGCGCTAGGCAAGCCTGTCTACGGAGTGAACCATCTTGCCGCGCACGTCGCGGTTGATCGCCTAGAACACGGCGATCTACCCGAACCAATGGTGGCCCTGCTCGTGAGTGGGGGTCACTCCTCGCTGCTGCTCGTGCGGGATTTGTCCTGCGACATTGAACTGTTGGGCGCCACGATTGATGACGCCGCGGGCGAAGCGTTCGACAAGGTGGGCCGATTGCTGGGGATGCCGTTTCCCGGTGGCCCGCACATTGATGCGGTTGGCTCCCCAGCCAGTCCCGGCAGCATCACTTTTCCCCGCGGCTTAACGGCCCCAAAGGACCAAGACAAGCATCAGTTTGATTTTTCCTTCAGTGGTCTCAAGACTGCTGTCGCGCGTTGGGTAGAACAGCGGCAGCTGGATGGCGAAACGATGCCAATCGCCGATGTCGCTGCCTCATTTCAAGAAGCTGTCGTGGATGTCCTGCTCGGAAAAGCGATCGCGGCCTGCCAGCAACACGGGGTCCGGCACCTGCTCATCGGCGGGGGTGTAGCAGCCAACAGTCGGCTGCGCTCCCAGGCTGCCCAACGTTGCGCAGCCGCTGGCATTCACCTGCGTGTGCCTCGGCCGGGCTTATGTACCGACAACGGTGCCATGGTGGCTGCGCTGGGAGCGTTGGTGGTGGAACGTGGTGCTCGTCCTAGTCCGCTGCACTTCCCAGCCTTGTCATCGCTACCGGTGACCCACGTGCTGGAGTGATTTGGCGGCACCGCTAGTCCAGCAGGCGTTCGCCCTTGGGCCCGCAAGACCTGTCGCCATAGCCGGCACCGTAGCTCTTGCGGTCACGCCGATTGGCCAGTGCCCCGAAGGTGTGTCGTCGGGCTTGGCGAGCAGTCCTTGGCTGAGTGTGTGCACGAAGTGACTAGCGATCGAAGGACCGGTCCCTAGTCACTTCGCACCCGGTCGCCAAGTGACGCCCGAGCCGACCGCTAGCGCTTCAACTTCACCGACTTCGAGACCATTTTCGGGTTATTCTTCTGCACTGGCATCACCACGCGGTACTTGCCCTTACCCCGGTTGAGGACCTTGGTGTCCTTGGCGCCCTCGGTCCGGGTGGTCTTGACCTTCTTCCACTTACCGTTCTTCTTCTTATGCACCTTGACCTTATAGTCACGATCGGCCAGATCGGGGTTCACATTGATATGCAGCTTGCTGCGGTTCTTGATCGCCTTGGCCTTGATCAGCGCAGGAGTGAACGGGTAGGTTCCCCAAGTCTTGTCAGAGACGCTGGCATCGGGGTAGATCAACTTGTCGTAGGGGTATAGGCCCCACTCAGTGCAGTCCGGGTTCGCCTTATAGGCAAGGTTCTTGTAGATGTACGGTAAGCCGCACCCACTGGTGTTCTTCGGTGGAATCGCCTTGACGTCTACGACCCCCAAAGCCGGGCCCGGATTGGTCTTGTCGCCAACCTTGAACGGGGCTACCAGATCTGGGGTGCCGTTGGTCTCGTAGAACTTCGCGTTCTGCGGCTTGATCGACGTGCCTTCTAGTTGCGGGAAGATGTACCAAGTGTCGATGTTCTTGACTCCCACCTTGAATGAGTGCTCTTTGGCCCGGTCGGCGCAGTTCTGCGTCTGAGCCTTCCCCGCGAATCGGTCGGCCGTGAATTCCAGCACCGATCCTGACGAGATTTGCGAGACCTTGTTGCTGCTGCTTCCGACATTGTTGCCAAACGGAAAGGCCAACACGTTGATGTGATCCGCAGCTTGCGTGCTGGTGGGAGCTGTCGCAGTCGGTGGATTGGCCACGCCGGTCATGACGGGCGTCCAGTAGGTGCTCATGTTTGCCCCGCCGGTGCAGAACGATTCCTGGAAAGCCGCGTTGGCTTGGGACAACACGATGTTGTCCGCCGTCCCCGAGATCAACTGCAATGGCATGTCCTTGGGGAATGAGTTAGGTTTGCCCTGCTCAATCACTGGGATCTGTGCCGAGAAGATCTTGCTCCAACGCAGGAACTCTTGGGCATACTTCGGATCGGCGGGATCCTGCATGAACGGGATTCCGGGCGCATCGAGGCCGTCGGGGAAGAACTCCGCGCTGGCGACGAGTGCTTGGGTGGTGCACATCTGCGTGAAGCGTGCCAGATTGTCCATTCCGGCTTGGGTCAGCACGTTATTCTTCAGTGCGAACTCCGGCATATACCCGGCGAAGGTTTGAATCACCTCTGGACCAAGAATCCAGTTCACTTGGCTCAGGGCTTCTTCCTGCACGAGCATATTCAGGTCTGTCGCCGGGGCTGCGGCCACAACACCCTTCAGGTTCAAGCCGGTGCGAGGCCCGAGCTTGTCGCTGAGGATGCCGGTCCACAGTGCCGCGTGGCCACCTTGGCTATGACCCATGGCGACGAAGTTGTCGCCAGCTTCGGGTAGGCCAGGCCAGTTCAGGTCTGGCTTGGCGGGTGTCTGGAGCGCCTCAACGGCAAAGTACATATCGCGCGCCTCTTGCGGGCCCACGACGTAGGTCTTCTGTTGGCTGGTGGGGCCGTTCACGGCAATGCCGAGATAGTCCGGCATCACCACGATGTAACCCTTGGCGAGCATCTCGTCGAGGAAGAAGATCATGTCGATGAGGTTGGTGTCCTGGCCGCCTGGGGCGGGACCGCCCGTGACCGGATTCGCATCCGGAATCATGTCCACCCCGCGTGAGATGGAGCATTGATTGGCTTGCCCGAGCGTTGGGTGCCCCCAGGCGACAACTTCGGCGTTCGGCTGGACGTTCTCCGGCACCATGAGCAGGGCCGTCGCGGCTTCGGGAGGTCCTTGCACCTTGCCGCCGCCACTGCTGTCTGGCACCCACCGCTCCGTGGTGTACATGAAGCGGTATTGCTTGCCAGGAATCGCACAATCCTTGCGCTCAATTGCCGGGTCTGTCACGCACTCCGGTGGCCCCGCTTGCGGGGTGCCGATCTTGGGGACAATCAGGTCTTGAGTTGGATCGAGTGGATTCTTGATCGGCACCTTGGGATACGTCAAGTCCCGTTCTTGTGCCTTGACCAGTTTTCCGGTCTTGCCGGGCAGGGTGGCCGGCACGTTGTACAACGTATCGCCGCCATCGGTGAAGTCCGCCGTATCGACCGCAGACGGGTCCTTGACACCTTGGGCCACAACACGGAGTTTGACTTCACCCACAACGGGTTGGTTTAGGAAGATGGTGCCGCGACCGTTCGCCTTAGTGGTCGTGGAGCTGCGCTCGAGATCAGTCCAGGCACCCGCGCCCACCTTGCTCTGCAACTGCACGGTGACCTTGCCCGCCGGTTCGACTCGCACACTGACCGGGTAGTCCTTATCGACTTCCAGCTTTGCGTCTGAGGGCCAGCTAGCGGTGACCTTCGCATCAAGCGGCGGCGGCGGAGGCGGCGGAGGCGGCGGAGGTGGTGGGGTTGGGCTCACCACAAGCTTCTTGGTCTGGCTCTTCACCTTGGGTTTTTGGGCGACGGCGCGGACCTTCAGATCACCAGCAGCCTTGGGGCGGAATTTGACCTTGGCGCGGCCTTTCTTATTGGTCTTCTTGGAGTTGATCTTCTCCCAGCTGCCTGAGATGCGTTGGTGGAAGTTGACCTTCTTCTTCTTTTTGGGCTTCAGTTGCACTCGCAGAGTGGCTTTGTCCCCCAACGTGACGGGGTCGGGATTCTTCAGGTGTAACTTGGGCTGTTTGGCTTGGGCCGCCACGTCCTCGGTAGCGAAGAATTCCTCGGCTGCCGACAATCGGTTGTCCACCGGTTCGGGTGACTCGGTCTGGGCGCGGGCCAGCGCCGGAGCAGCGAGCCCGGTGAGCAGTAGTGCTATCGCCGAAAACAGGGCGACCCAAGCCCGTCGATGTAGTGTCATCGCAATTCTCTTTCGCGCGCCGGAGGGTTTGACTAATAACGAGTCTCACCCGGCTTAGGAGTCGGTGTCCTGCTGGACAGTAGATTGCCTGCAGGCTCCAGTCTGCGCGAGCCGGGCGTTGGCCCGTCAGTGCTGCCAGACACTGCCCGATGTGAAGATTCCGGAGGCTTGGCTTGGCGTGGTGTTAGGCCCGTGCGGGAGCGGCCGCAGCGTGTGAACCGAACCCCGCCGCTCGCAGGCGGCACTGCACCACCGCAACCACAGTCGCGCCGGCGGTGCACGAAGACGGCCCGACTGTCCGCACCGGAAGGTCTCAATCTGAGGGGTACGGCAGTGACGTGGATGCCAGCGCGCATTGGACATTCCGATGCCGCAGTTGGGCGCTCCGACTGCGCAGGAAGAAAGTGCCAAAAGGTGTTGGCACTCGCCTTGACCAAGTGCCAATCGCGGCATAGTGTTTGATTAGCACTCTCCGATGGAAAGTGCTAATCGGTGTGTACCGGTCGTTCCCGCGACGACGGCCAGTATCCGCCGGGTTCATCAAGAAAAATCACCATCCCGCAAGGGGGAGGTCACAACGTGTCGGTATCCATCAAGCCACTTGAGGATCGGATTCTTGTTCAGCAGTTAGAGGCTGAGAAGACAACCGCATCCGGCCTGGTAATCCCGGACACTGCCAAGGAGAAGCCCCAAGAGGGTGCTGTTTTGGCAGTCGGGCCAGGTCGCTTCGACGACGAGGGGGAGAATCGTATCCCGCTCGATATCAACGTTGGTGACACCGTTATCTACAGCAAATACGGTGGCACTGAGGTCAGCTACAACGGACAGGACTACCTGATTCTTTCGGCTCGCGACGTGCTCGCAGTCGTGGAGAAATAGGTCTGGCCGTTAGGCAGATTAGGCGTGCACCCCGGGCGGCCCGTAACCCGGGCGGCCCGGGGTGCTGTCGTCTGGCCGCCAAGATCGGGCGGACGTGCTGCGTCCTGAGGTCCAAAAACATCTTCCAAGATCTCCTACCGCTGACGTAGTCCGCTAGGAGTGGCGTCTTCCAAACACGCAATCCCATCAAACAAGCGCTATCCCACCAAACAAGAAGGAAATCATGGCCAAGATCATCGAATTCGACGTAGATGCGCGCGCCTCGCTGGAAAGCGGCGTGGACAAGCTCGCCGACGCCGTGCGCGTCACACTAGGCCCCAAAGGCCGCAATGTTGTGATCGACAAGTCATGGGGATCGCCGACGATCACCAACGACGGCGTCACGATCGCCCGTGAAATTGAGTTGGAAGACCCATACGAGGATCTCGGCGCACAACTCGCCAAAGAGGTCGCCACCAAAACGAACGACGTGGCCGGCGATGGCACCACCACGGCCACAGTGCTTGCCCAAGCTATGGTGCACGAGGGCGTCCGCGTGGTGACTGCTGGAGCATCGCCAAACGCCGTGAAGCGCGGCATGGACGCAGCCGGGGCTGCTGTGGTCAAGCAACTGCTCGAAACGGCGCGTCAGGTCGCTGATACCGCCGAAACTGAGCAGGTGGCCACCGTGTCATCTCAGGATCCCCAAGTGGGCGCGCTGATCGCCGAGGCGTTCGACAAGGTCGGCAAGGACGGCGTGATCTCGGTGGAAGAAGCCCAGACCACTGGTGTGGAACTGGAGTTCACTGAAGGCATGCAGTTCGACAAGGGCTACATCTCCCCGTACTTCGTCACGGACGCGGAGCGGATGGAGGCGATCTTGGAAGATGCCAACATCCTGCTCGTCGCTGGCAAGATCAGCTCGGTGGCCGAGCTCCTGCCGATCTTGGAAAAGATTGCCGAGACCAGCAAGCCGATTCTGATCATTGCGGAGGACGTGGATGGCGAGGCGCTCAGCACGCTAGTGGTCAATCGCATGCGCGGAACATTGACCTCGGTAGCGGTCAAGGCTCCCGCTTTCGGAGATCGTCGGAAAGCCATGCTGCAGGACATCGCGATTCTGACCGGAGCACAGGTTGTCAGCGAGGACGTTGGCCTAAAGCTCGACAGTGTCGGTGCGGAGGTGCTGGGCTCAGCGCGCCGTATCGTCGTGACCAAGGACGACACCACCATCGTGGATGGGGCCGGCTCGCACGAAGCTGTCGCTGATCGCGTGGAACAGATCAAGCGTGAGATCGAGGCTAGCGATTCGGATTGGGACAAGGAGAAGCTGAACGAAAGGCTGGCCAAACTGTCCGGTGGTGTTTGTGTCATTCGGGTAGGCGCCGCCACCGAAATCGAGATGAAAGAACGTAAGCATCGCATCGAAGATGCGGTTTCGGCCACCCGTGCTGCGGTGGAAGAAGGCATCGTTGCTGGCGGTGGGTCGGCGTTGGTTCACGCCCTGGATGCGCTGGACGGTAATTTAGGTCTGACCGGCGATGAAGCAGTCGGCGTGAACATCGTGCGTGACGCGGCCGTGGAGCCGCTCCGCTGGATCGCCGAGAATGCCGGTGAGCGCGGCTACGTGGTGACAGCCAAGGTCGCCGACCTCGGCATCGGCCAGGGCTACAACGCTGCGACCGGTGAGTACGGGGACTTGATGTCAGCCGGTGTGATCGATCCGGTGAAGGTGACCCGAACGGCTCTTACTAACGCCGTCTCTATCGCGGGCATGCTGTTAACGACCGAGGCACTGGTCGTGGACAAGCCCGAAGAAGATGAAGCCGAAGACGCCGGTCACGGCCACAGCCA
>JAHZKU010000262.1 GCA_022600255.1 Actinomycetes bacterium
ACAGACCCCGCGACGGCGGTCGACTTCATTGTCGAAAACCAATTGGCGCTCCACCTGTGGAACATCGCCATCCACATCGTGTTCGGGATCGTCCTAGTTCCCCTCGTCCTAGCGATCGGGGACCGCCTGCGCACAGCGCACTCACCCCTGGCGCGTATCTCGTCGGTGTTCGGGCTTATCTGGGCTGGCGTGATCATTGCCACCGGGATGATCCTCAACATCGGCTACACCACCGTGAGCGATCTGCAGGGAACGGATCCCGAGATGGCTTCGAGTGTCTGGGCCAGCCTCGACGCGGTCACCAATGGCCTCGGGGGCGGTAACGAGGTGCTGGGTGGCATCTGGGTCCTGGGGATCAGCGTCGTCGCGCTGCGCGAGCGGCTCTTCGCACGCTGGGTCAACTACCTCGGCGCCATCATGGGGGTCAGCGCGCTGCTGACGATCGTCCCGGCCCTGGAGGACGCGGGCGCTGTATTCGGCCTCGGCCTGATCGTCTGGTTCGTCGCCGTGGGGATCACCCTGATCAAGAATGACGCCACGCCGTCCCGATACCCAGACCACCAAGGCCTCGCCGCCTCTGGCGGTGCGTGAGTACCTGACACCATGAATGGATCGGGCATCATGACCACGGTCTTGGCGCGGGCGGAGGAAGGGACCCCCCGTGTGTGCGGAGAAGACTGGTCCAGGACTCTCCGATCTGGGCCTTTCGAATACGAGAGTTCAACTCCGCCTTCGTAAGCCCTCTTTCTGGAGCCGACCTGGTCGCAGTTGTCGGTGTTCCACCAACAGTTGTCGATTGACCCGCTCTACTCGGAGCGGGTCAACGGCCCAACCCAGGGCATGCCTTGGTCGGACTCCGCGGCCTGGGCTCCCGTGATTCCCATCCCAAGTGTCGTGATTGCAGCCAACGCGATCACTGCGAGGGCGGCTGGTTTGGCTCCGGAGGCCTTTCTTGTTCCCACGATCTCGGCATGCCCGCTAACAGGGGCGATCAAACAACAGTCTGTCCCCGCAAAGTTGTGGGCAATGATGCGGGAATTCGCTAGCCACCGACGCGGTGGTTCGAGCCATGGCCCGCACGGGCCCTTCGCTCTAGCGGGGCCTGAACATGGCTGCCTAGACCTGCGGATCGAGTGGAGCCACGCAGACCTGCAGCAGTCGCGACGGGTGCAGGCCAGGTTCCTCGGCTTCTCAAACGACACCGGAGTACAACTGTGCGATTCTGGCCGTGGGTGGGGCCTCGCCGACCAGAGTGACTGTATCGAGTGAATCAATTGCCGTCAGTAAGGAGTGTGTCATGTGTCGACTGTTCGGATTTAACGCTGGGGGAGAAGACATCCACGCGGAGTACTGGTTGGTGGATGCTCCGGACAGCATGCGGGTGGAGGGTGAACGGAATCCTGATGGCACCGGGATCGGCTGGTTCTCCTCGGACAATGATCCACACATGGATAAGCAGCCAATGTCTGCGGCCAAGGACGCCGAGTTCGCCCGAGAGGCGCGCAAGGTGGACACCAGCCTGTTGGTGTCACATGTGCGAATGACCCTCCTGCCGCACAAGAGAATGACGGGCCTAGGCGAGGATCACCTGGCTGTGGATACTCATCCGTTTCTGATCAAGGATCGGCTCGTTGCCCACAACGGCGGATTCGGCGACTTGGCCAAGGTAGAGGAGCACCTGGGCGATTACATGCAATACGTGCAAGGTCACACGGACTCCGAACGGTACGCGGCGCTGATCGCCATGGAAACCGACAAGGCGGACGGTGATGTCGGTGCGGGCCTCGCGGCGGCCGCAAACTGGTTGTCGCAGAACGTCCCCATGTACTCGTTGAACTGCATCGTGATCGCAGACGGGCAGCTATGGGCACTGCGGTATCCGGATCAACGCTCGCTGCATGTGGCAACCCGAGTCCTTCAACCAGCCAGTGGTGATGAGACAAGTGATCAGCCAAAGGCGTCCTGGGAGGGTAAGTCGGCGCTGGCCCACCATCGGTTGTCAGCTGACCAGCCAGCAACAACCGTGCTGGTGGCCAGCGAGCGGATCGACGACCAGGATGATTGGCGGTTGCTCGCCAGCGGGGAGCTGCTACACGTTGACAAGGACCTGCAGGTCTCAAGCACCCCGGCGGTATCGCAGCCGCCCAAGCACCTGCACCTGCCCGACGAAGCCGATCCGAACGACGACACGAACTGAATTTGCGCACGCTCACGAAGCACCACAGAGCGTCCCAACCGGCTGTCCTTGGCCTCGTCTTTCGGATGCCTCCCACGCATCGGTTTGGTCGCTGGGGCTTGGCCGGCTACGGTTGCTCTGGCCGGGCGGTCGGTGTCGGTGCGGCCGACGTGTCCGGGTCTGGCGGGCCTTCGGTCTCAGCGGGCGACTCAACCGCCAACTCCTTGATCACCCGATCAGTCTTGCGAGAGACCATGCTGATCGCTGCTGCAAGTAAGCCGACCCCAAGCACCATCTGAATGGTGACCACAGCTCGACTTAGATCATCAAGAGGACGGATGTCTCCGAAACCAACGGTGGACAGCACGGCGATAGTGAAGTAGATCGCCGACACATCCGTGAACGGTTCGCTAAAGCTGGCGGGGTTGATGGACTCCAGCACCCGATACAGCCACGAAAATGATAGAACAAAGAACACCACCAACACGATTAGCAGAATCATGCCCGCAAAAGTCAGGTGCCTGCGCTGCCGGACTCGGCGTAGGAGCGCCCCAACAATGATGAGGTAGATCACCAGAAACGCGATACACAGGGCGATCATCGACGGCAGGTGGACGTCTACTGGCTCCGGGGCGTATCCATACAGCAGGATCATTCCGGCGCAAATAACCAGGGCAGCGGCTAAGTCCCGAGTAATCCGCCACCCAGGGTTGGGCTGCTTGGTCTGATTGGATTTGGGGATGCTCACACCACGAGTATCGGTGACTGAGCGCTTGCTGCGGGAGAGACGCGGCCAAGGGCCATCAGAATCTCTCGATATGGCTCAGTCACCAAGTTTGTCCGACTTACCCGCATCGATTCTGGCTGAGCGCGCGTCGCATGGCGCCCTGCCCAAGAATGGACGCAGAACTCAGCGAGCAAGTAGGGAGGCCGTTATGCCAGCAGTTGCATTCGTGTCCACGAGGTGGGTGGATCCGGAGTGGGAACCTGACTACGTGGCTCGAAGCGCCGAACTCGAAGGCGTGCTCGCCGATGTTCCAGGATACGTGTCGGCCGAGGTGTTACCCGCCGAGCCGGGCTCCCAGGACTTCTGGACCCACATCATCCGGTTCGAGGACAAGGAATCCTCACAAGCGTGGGCCCACTCGCCAGAACTTGCCGAGTTCCTTCGAGACATCGATGGCTACACCCACGACTCCGAAACCTCGGCCGTACGCACCGGGAAGGCTGACTGGTTGAACTTTGGCTTCAGCAGCAAGCCTGGCCCCGGCGCGCCGGTCAAATGGAAGCAGATCCTCGCCGGGGTCACGGTGCTTTACCCCACGGTGGTGTTGGCTCACGAAGCCCTCGGTGCACTCGTGACACTGCCGTTTGCGGCGTCCACCCTCGTCACCAATGCGATTGCCATGAGTTTTGTGATGACACTCGGCTTGCCGACGTTGTCTAAGCTCCTTGGTTTCTGGCTACTGCCCAAGGCGCCCCTGCCACTCCAGATCACGGTGGGTGTTTCAGTAGGACTGCTCTTGGCGTTGCTAGTGATGCTGTTGATTTTCGGTGCCCTGTTTCAGGGTTAGCTGAGTCAACGGCTCCAGGGGGAGTGGCCGCAAACCTAGCAGATAGCCCATGATTGCGGGATGGGCCTAGAAATCCTGGCCGGTCTGGCGATTCTGTTGGGTATCGCGGGCACGGTTGTGCCGCTGTTACCGGGCGTGGCCTTAGTGGGCGCTGTGGTGGGGGTGTGGGCTTACGGAAACGGGGCCTGGTGGTTGCTCGTCCTAGCCGTGTTGCTCACCGTCGCGGCCCTAGTCGCCAAATACGCACTCCCCGCTCAGGCGGTCCGTGACGAGGCATCCACGGTGGCGCTAGCGGTGGGCGCCGTGCTGGCGATCGTGGGGTTCTTTGTGATTCCAGTGGTTGGTTTTGTGGTGGGGTTCGTTGGTGGTGTCTTCTTGACTGAGGTGGTGCGCCTGCGTGACCTACCCACCGCCTGGTCGGCGACTTGGACCACCCTGAAATCCGTCGGATTGGCGATGCTGATTGAGTTCGGTGCGGCGGCCCTGATGGCCGTCGCTTGGTTCGGTGCGGTGCTCTTAGCCTGATCTGATAGGCGGGAATCCCGGCCTCGGCAGCCTCGACGCGATCGTGCCAAGTCTGGGGCGCGGCGCGTAGGATTGCTGCCCTGGCAGCGCTACAGGGTAGCTGGAGGCGCGCTACCGAGTGTGAGAAACTTAAGGTATGGCTTCGACTTTGGTATTTGCCGATGATTCCTCGCCAAGCGCCGATGTGGCCTGGTTGTGGATCAACCAGCAGGACTGGCGCGATTGGCGCATCGAAGTGGTGGCCGCTCATAAGGGGCAAGCGCCGGAATCCTTCGAATTTACCGAATGGCAACCGGCCAAACCGCGCAAGCTCCTCAGTGCAGCAGATGCAGTCGAGATCACCCACCTCGAGACTCGCTGTGATCCCCGCATCGGCTTACGCTCCGCTGCGGACCGAGATCTGCTGGTGGTCGGTGCCCGCGGCCGCGGACTGCTCAAGTCGCTCCATCTGGGCAGTACTGCCGAATCGCTGATGCAAGACCCGCCCACACCGCTAGTCATCGCGCGGCACGGCGCAACGGTGCAGAACGTCGTGATTGCCACTGATGGATCGGCAGACTCTTGGGCCGCCATCAAAGCGTTCGCCTCCCTGCCCCTGAGCGCACAGGCGGAGGTGGTTGTGGTGGTAGTGAGCGAAACGGGAATCTCACCGGAATCCTTAATCGACGAGGTGAGCGAGTTCTTGACTGGCAAGGTGAAGTCGCTGCGAGGCGAGATCATCGTGCCCGACACCCTCTCGCTGTTCTATCACCCGCGTGACTCGATCATCGAGTGCGTCAAACAAACATCAGCAGACCTACTGGTTCTTGGCACCAGAGGTTTGTCACGCACGCAAGAGTTTGGGGCTGGTTCGATCGCCAGTTCGCTAGCCAGCCATGCCGGCGCTTCGGTGCTGATGGCCAAGGCATAATTCGCATCGGCGCTGGGAGGATCGGTCCCAGTCCTAGCTTGGCGTGGCGTCGCTCGAGCCATCTCGTTGTTGTTGGAGCGGGCGCTACGGGGATTTGAGCCGCAACCAAGCCGTGCTGTTGGGCGGTAGTCGTCCCTCCGGCTCGCCAGAACCAGACTGCAACAGCAATTCCCCGGTGGGCAGAGGAATAGCTTGGTCGGAGAAGTTCGTCACAACAAGCACCTCGCCGCGTGCGGATTCGCGAACAAAGCCCAGCACGTCCGAGGCGGTCTCCTGCCAGCGCAGGTCCCGGGCACTATCGCCGAATACCGCGCGCCGTTGCGCCAAAGCCGTCTGGATTAGCCGCCAGGTCGATTGTGGATCGGCTTGTTGCGTGGCTTGGGCCAGCGGGGCGAAGCTCTCGGGCTGCGGCAGCCACGGCGCGACCCCAGCGGGCTTGAAGCCCAACCAAGGTTTGTCGCCGTGCCAGGCCAGCGGCACCCGGCAACCGTCACGCCCGCGCACGGTATGGCCCGATCGTTCCCAAATGGGGTCGGCCAGGACCGACGCCGGGAGGTCGTCCACGTTCGGCAGCCCCAGTTCTTGGCCTTGATATAGGTAACAGGTGCCGGGGAGCGCCAACATCAACACCGACATCGCACGCGATCGCGCTAGCCCGACGGCGGGTGTGGTTGCGTATCTCGTGGCGCTGCGCACCATGTCGTGGTTGTCGATGACCCAGGCGGGTGTTGTCCCGATCCGGTCTTGTCGCTCCAGCGCCGCCGCGATGGCCGCTTGTACCTTGGTGCACTCCCAACCCGCCAGCAGAAACGCGAAATCAAAGACCAACCCAAACTCGTCGCGGCGACCATACCGATCCAAGTCGGCCCCGGTGGCCCAGACCTCTCCCACCGCCGTCCTTGCTGGTTGGTAGCTGTTGAGCAGACTCCGGAAGGCGCGCCAAACCGCATGAGTGCGGCTTGCGTCGGAGTGATCGAGTAGGCCACTGCCGGCTTGGTTCCAGGGCTGATCCACGTCCTTGGTCAAGTGGTCGGCAACATCAATCCGGAAACCGTCCACACCTTTGTCCAGCCAGAACCGCCAGACCGACTCAAACTGGGTCAGAACCTCGGGATTGGACCAGTTCAGATCCGGCTGTTCGGGGGCGAATAGATGGAAGTACCACTGGCCTGGTCCGTCCGCTGCAGCGCCGACTTGGGTCCAGGCCGGACCGCCGAACGTGCTGAGAGCGTCCGTTGGTGGGGTTTTGCCATTGACCCCACGGCCGTCGCGAAACAGATACCGACTCCGCGCTGGGCTGCCGGGTG
>JAHZKU010000025.1 GCA_022600255.1 Actinomycetes bacterium
CCCATATCGGCAACGACAAGAGATCGGATCGACAGAAGATCGCCGATCGCTTCCTAAAAGGCATCTCGGCGCCGGATTGGGATCGAGAACTGCCCGAACCCCAAGTCACCGAGATTAAGAACACCACGATGGTCTTGTGCCCTGGGTTACTGTCCGGGATCCTTCATCCAGACGCCCACGCCTTTGTCGATGAGGCACCGGCTCTCTTCGAAGAGCGTGGATGGCGCACCTTGCGCGCAGACATCCACCCGTTTCGCGGTTGTGAGGCCAACGAGCAGGACATTATCGCCGCCCTCGACCGAGGCGAAGGATTCGAAGCCGACCTGACACCGGTGACCGAACCTAGCCCGCCGGACAAGGTCTTCCTGGTGGGTTACTCCAAGGGCGGCCCAGACGTGCTGAGCTTTATGGTCAATCACCCCGAGTATGCGGATCGTATTGCCGGGATTTACACGTGGGCTGGCGCTATGAGTGGGTCGTACTCTGCGGACAGCATCTATGAACAAATCAAGGATTTGGACACCCAACACATCTCTGACAACCTCGATTCTTTCTTGCAGATGTTGAACCCAGGGATTGTGGAGGCCACCGGGCTGCGCCGCGTGGACGAATACGACATTAAGCAAGCATTCTACGATCTGCGCACGTCCGTGCGAGAAGAATTCAACGCGGAGAACTCCGAGTTGCTTAACGATCTTGGGATTCCCTTCTTCCACATCAGCGGGTCCACCACGCCGCTGGAGGTGCCGAATTTCCAGTTCGCTGACACCGTGCGGATGACGCAGTATGACGCGAACAACGACATGCAGCTCACCCAATCCCAGGCCGTCATGGACATCCCAATCGCAAGTCATGTGGCGATGTTGCACGGGCACCATTGGGACATCGCGTATGCGCCATTCCCGGCGCGGATGCGGGCGATGTCGCCGAACTTGGATCATCCTTTCCCGCGCAAGGCAGCGCTCGCCGCAGCCTGGCTGCAGTTGGCCGAGTTAGGGCTGATTGACTAACGATTGCAGCCGCCGCTCATTGGTCAGTAGGGTTCACCCACGGGCCAAAGTGGTGAATGCACCGACTCATCGAAGGCTGGTCGGAGGCAACCCTGGCGGCCCTCGCGAATCCTGCACAGGGACGTGATGCCACCGTTGGCCACCTGCGACTGGTCGGGCCAATCCAGGCCCGAGACAGCTTCAAATCACGGCAACTGAGCTGGTTGCCGCTAGCTGTATCCGACCTGGGTGGGGCCGGATTCAGAGTCGAACCAGAGACTTACCGGTGTTTCCACCGGTGAATAGAGCCATGAGAGCCGCCGGGGCGTTGTCTAGCCCGTCGGTAATGTCCACTTTGGAGATCAACTTCCCTTCGGCCATCCAACCGGCCATTTCGGTTGCGGACTCAGCCGCTCGGTCAAAGTGATCCAACACGATGAAACCCTGCAGAGTCGCGCGGCGCGGAATCACATTGACCAAGTTGGCTGGCCCTGGCGGCAGGTCGGCCGAGTCGTAGCCCGAGATTGCCCCACACATCACGATGCGCGCCCGATCGCTGATCTGGCCTAGGACATCGTTGAGGATTTCGCCGCCTACATTGTCAAAGTAGATGTCGATGCCGTCGGGGCAGGTTTCCCGGAGTGCCTTTGGCACACTCTGTGCGCGGTAGTTGATGCATGCGTCGAATCCGAGATCGTTGGTGATCCAGTCACACTTCTCTGGAGTCCCGGCTAGTCCTACCACCCGGGCTCCGCGGATCTTGGCGACCTGGCCGGCCAGCGAGCCCACTGCCCCGGCTGCGCCTGAAACGACCACGGTTTCCCCGGCTTGCGGTTTGCCGATCTCCAGCATTCCGTACCAGGCGGTCAGTCCGGTCATGCCCATCACAGACAGCGCGTCCTCATACGTGACCCCGTCGGGGATGCGGAAGGCGTTGGTCATGATCACTCGGCTCTGCCAGTTCGTCATGCCGGTCACTCGGCTACCGATCGGGTAGGCGTCGTTGTTCGTCTGAATCACCTCTCCGGCTCCTAGCGAACGGATGACATCACCTTCGGGGATCTTTGGCAGATAGGTGTCGTAGGCGATCCAGCCACGAATGGTCGGGTCGATCGATACGTATTTCACAGAAACCAGGAACTCGCCATCGGCTAGCTCGGGCAGCGTGATCTCGGAATGGGCGAAGTTGGCCTCTGAAACCGCCCCCGTTGGCGTCGCGGCGAGGATGATCTGGGTGCTCGTGGTCATTCAGCCAGCCTATTCAAGCCCGCTGTGTCGATGCACGACGGGTTAGTCCGCTGGAGTCTGATCGGCGGATACGGCGCGGAAGCGCACGCCGCTGGTCGGGCGTTGGGTGGGCTGGGGCCGGTAGGAGAGCCGCGCAAGATGAGGTACGAAGATGGTCGGCGAGCGCAGCCTACGACGGTGGTGCTTCCCGGCGGAAGGTTGGCTTCGGATACGATTTGGTATGAGCGAAACAGCAGAACAGCACAGCACCGATCTCAAGCTCGGATACTCGATCGGCTACTGGTCATCCGGTCCGCCAGAAGACATCCAGCAGACCATCGCTGAGGCGGAACGGCTAGGGTTCAACTCGATCTGGACCGCGGAAGCCTACGGATCTGATGTGCTCACTCCGTTGGCATGGTGGGGTGCGGCCACACAGCGACTCCAGCTGGGTACCGCCATCATGCAGATGTCAGCTCGGACGCCGGCAGCCGCCGCGATGGCGGCGATCACTATGGACCACCTTTCCAACGGTCGCTTCAATCTTGGCCTCGGGGTTTCTGGTCCGCAGGTTGTTGAGGGTTGGTATGGGCAGCCTTACCCCAAACCGCTGGCCCGCACGCGGGAGTATGTGGCGGTAGTGCGGGCCATCTTGGCGCGC
>JAHZKU010000026.1 GCA_022600255.1 Actinomycetes bacterium
AGGCCAGGGCGCGCGCACGGATCCGGCCTTGTGATAGGGACACCGCCGCTAGTTGGAGTCCGCACTCAGAAAACGACCCGCGAGCCAGGCGATTTCCTGCGCACAGTCGGTCGGGTTCCCCACGGGCTGGCTAATGTAGCTCAGCACCAGCCTGGCCAAAGCGGCGCAGGCGATCCCAAGCTCGGGTTGTGCAGGAACTTGGTTTGGGTAATGGGAACTCAGCCGTGTGACCAGCGTCTGGGTGGCGGCGGCCAGGATCGGTTCGGAACGGGTGGTGATGAGCGGGAGGAGTTCAGTATTGCCGCTTTGGTCTGCAGCGACCACGGCACGCAGCATCGAATCGTTCGCAGCCATTTCGAACACGCGCCGCGCGGTCTTGCCAATGGCGTCTGGGAGATCTGCGCCCGTCCCCAACTCGGAGTCCACTGCGGCAATAAACCGGGCCGATTCCACAGCGACCATCTTACGGGCCAGCTCGGTCTTGGAACCGACTTCGTTGTAGACCGACTGACGCGAAACTCCGGCGGCATGCGCCACCTTGCCCATCGTGATGGCGGACCAGCCTTCCTGAACGGTCAACTCCGTGGCTGCGGCTAGGATCCTATCCGACAGATTCTGGTCGCCGAGTCCTGGCATTGCCTGGTCCGTTGACCCGGGCGGACCAGCGAACTCCTGCACCGAGCCGGAGTTGGTGGCTACCGTGTGCCGGGCTGTCACGCCAGTACCAGCGAGCGGATCAGTCATGCGTTGGGTCCGGTTCGGAAACGAAGTCCAGTTTCTCGCGGACGCCACAGTCCGGACAGCACCAGTCGTCCGGAACATCAGCCCAACTTGTGCCGGGCGAGAATCCTTCCCGTGGCTCCCCGGCGACTTCGTCATAGACGTAACCGCAGCTATCGCATCGGTAGGCGGCCATCAGGCGTCCGGGCTGGCACCATAACGCGCCAGTAGCTTGTCGGCTCTGTTTGGCTGCAGGTTGGCACGGGTGACATCGCCGTCATAGTGGGCTAGGACGCGCGGATCCATGACAGCATTCCAGGCCGGGGGAATGAGCGCCAACATGATCATGCCCGCGTAACCGGTGGGTAACACTGGTGCCTCCTCAAAGTCGCGCAGGGCCTGATACCGCCGGGTGGGATTCGCGTGATGATCGCTGTGACGTTGCAGGTGATACTACACCACGTTGGTTGCCACGTTGTTGCTGTTCCAACTATGGCTAGGCCGTACGCGTTCCCACCGGCCATTCTGCTCGCGCTGCCGCAACATGCCGTAATGCTCAACGTAGTTGACGATTTCCAGCAGGCAAATGCCTACCGCGGCTTGAATCAATAGGAAAGGAAGCAGCCCGAGTCCGAACACAGCGAGAAGGGCACCCCAAAGCACGACAGACATCAACCAGGCATTCAGCACGTCGTTCCGGATCGACCAGTGCGACTCGCCCCGTCGCTTGAACCGCGGTTGCTCGATCCGCCATGCGCTGCGAAAGCTTCCGACGATGGTGCGCGGTAGGAACACGTAGACGTTCTCTCCCATGCGGGAACTGGCCGGATCGTCGGGGGTGGCCACCCGCACGTGATGACCCCGATTGTGTTCAATAAAGAAGTGTCCGTAGAAGGGCTGGGCCAAGGCAACCTTGGCCAGCCACTTCTCGGCCTTCACTCGTTTGTGCCCCAACTCATGAGCGGTGTTGATCCCGACTCCGGCCACCGTGCCCACCGTTAGCGCGAGCCCGATCTGCTCGAACAAAGACAATCCCCCGTAGGTCCACATCCAAGCCGCCCAGACCAGCGCTAGGTATTGCAGCGGAAGGAACAGGTAGGTGATCCAGCGGTAGTACCGATCTTCCTCCAACGCCTTGATCATTGACTCTGGCGGATTGGAGCGGTCAATGCCTGCGAGCAAGTCCACGATCGGAATCACGGCCAGAATCATGATCGGTCCGAGGTAGTAGAAGATACCCCAGCCGCTCAGTGCCACCAGCGCCCCGGCGATGAACGGAAACGTCGGCAGAAGCAGGCCCCATAGCCACAGGTAACGCTTGTGATCGCGCCACGGCTGCTCGGTGATATCGGACATCTGAGATTCCGTTGCGGCCATACCAACTCCTTGGCTCGGTCGTGCTGCAGACTGGAATCCGGTTCGGTTACCGGATGGCCTGAGGACCACCGATTGCAGAACATCCATCTTACTTTACAAGATTCTCATTCTTGTAAAGTGGTTTACAAAACAGTACTGCATGTAAACCGCCGAAGCAACACGTTGCGGGATACGGTCCAACGAGCCTGGACTCTCCTACCCACTGGCTGACTGGGGCACGGCCGACCCCAGGCTCGCTGGCTCGGGCATTCGGACAAGGGGGCTTCAGCACCACTCAGCGTTTAGTGGCGACAACCCGCAGCAGTGGGATCGGCAACGCCGATTGTCCGGCGAGCGCCCGTAGCTTCTCACGCGCGGTCGCGAGTTGCTGCTCAGTTCGACCCGGGGTATACAGACTCCGGACAGCCAAGTCTGCGTCTGCGTCTGATCGCAGCGGAAACTCGAAGCGCTTGCGGTCCATGACGATATTGCCAAAACCTGCGGCGGTCAACGCTCGCGTAAGGCGGCGGGCTCCCAGTTGCTGCGGCATGGCGCCTGGCCCGCGCAACGGAAGGCTCAGTGCAAGTAGCGTGCGGGCATCGGCGAGGCTGAGGGGCCACAACGCAGGTACGGTGGCCGCAAACAATCCCCCATGCCGCAACACCCGCTGGGTCTCCGCGAGCGAAGCCGGCACCGGAAGCAGCATGAGTGACATCGACATGACGGCCACGTCTACACAGGCGTCACGAAGGGGTAGTTGTGTTGCGTCTGCGGACACCACTGGACCTCGACCCAACGCCGTCGCTGCGAGTAACTCCGCCTGAGAACCGTCCACGCCCAGGTACCGCGCATCTGGCAGCACGTCCTGCATCGGCGCCGAGCCACACCCGATGTCTAGGACGCGTTCCCGCATGATGTCAGACGACTGCTGGCGCCCCGAGCCGGAATGGCGCTGTCTGGGAATGGCATTGGCTAACCACGTATAGGCGCTGCCCACTCGCGGATGAGATGCGTGGCCCAGCGCCACTTCGGTGATGCCCGGGTTCGCGTGATGGTAGTCGGCCAGGTATCGACTCCACTCGGGGGCAGACACCCGCGTCCTAGCTCTGGTTCGACGCTTGCAGGCCTAGGTCGAGCAGTCGAGCCAACTCCAAGTCCTGCGCCGTGATCGCACCATCGGCGTCGTGCGTACTCAGCCGGACCGTCACTGTGTTGTAAACGTTGGTCCACTCCGGGTGATGGTTCATCGCGTCAATTCGCGGCACCATCTCGTTCATGTATCCGACTGCTGCGACGAAACTTGGGAACTTCAACTCGCGCACCAGTTGCCCTTCAGCCACACGCCAATCGGGGAGCTTCTCCAATCCCGAGTCGAGTTCTGCGGGGGTTAGCGGTGCAGTCATCACACCAGCATCTCAGTTTCGACCCGGCGTTGCTGCTCAGCCGCACGACTTCGCCCAGCGGTTGCGGGCCGCCAGACCAGCCCCTGCCGTTTGACGGTTCTCTCCCGAGATTCGTCACTGGAGCAGCGAGGGCCACCTGGCTGCGGCTACGCCCTCACGGCCCAGAGCCCAGACCGGTCGAAGTCAATCGATTCAACGTGGCCCCCGACGTGCGAGACAAGCGCCTTCCGGAGCCCGGGACCGATTAGGATCGGGCCATGTCTTCGAAGCGTGCGTCGTCAGCATCCCAGGAGACCGCGAGTTCAGTGTCCAAACCTGCGGCGGGGCGCGACGACCACCGCCCGTTCTTGGGCGCCAGTGACGCTGACGCACTCCAACGACTCGCGGAGTTTGTCCCTGTTCCCGCCGAGGCGGACGGACCAGGGCAGGGCCCAGACGACGAGGGGGTCCCCAAACCCGCGTTCAGGTTTCGCGAAGTCACCCGAGGAAGTCTGGCCCACACCCCCCGGGTCTATGTATTCATCCACGGCTGGTTGCCGGGGTCCAAGGAAACCACTGATGAACTCATTGCTGAGCTGGGCCACGCCAGCGCTTGGGATGAGCGCGTCAGCAACACGACTGGTCGTACCATGATTTCCTCGTACTCGCCGCTAATGGCTGCGCTTGCGCAGCGTGACGGCGATGCGCGGGTCCTGTGGTTTTCCTGGGTAGACCAGAGCAGTACCGACACTGACCTCTTCGCGGCCAGAGACTCCGTGCGCAATACCGAGGTGAACGGCCGACGGTTGGCGTTGGCGCTCCAACTGGCATTCGGTGACAATCAGCCGGAGTTGCACATCATTGGCCACAGTCATGGTTGTGTCGTGGCCACCCACGCGTCTCTGGCGCTCATGACCCCACCAAAGCACCTGACACTGTTGGACTGCCCCGAGGACTGGTTCAGTCGGGCGGGAGGGGCTGCTGGGCTATTGGACAACGTGCTACCCCGGCTAACCCCAGGGCGGGGAAATGCGGCAACATTCGTGGATAGTTATGCGTCCATGTTTGGCCACAGCTACCACAACGAACCAGGCCTTGTCGACGTGGTTGACGTGCGACTGGCCCCCAAAATCAGCAAGGATGATTCGGCATCGCCGGTGAGCCAGGCACACCAATTCGCAGTGCTGTGGTACGCACAAACCGTGGCGGACCCCAACTGCGAATACGGCTTCGCTTGGTCACCCCTCAACGGATTCGATACGGCAAGGCTTTCGTCCGCGTATTTGCAGGGCTTCGAAGGACCGATGATCCCTGTCAACTGGCCAGAGGAAAGGAGCGCCAGCGAACCGCCAGCCGCCACCGTCTCGCCAGTACTCTTGGGCGCACAAACCGTGACTCGCCGCGAGCCTGATCTGTCGACAGTGATCCCGGTGGATTCTCAGGCACTCATGATCGAGTTCGACTACGACATCAGCCGAGGCGGAAAGCACACACTTCTCGAAGTGGCTGTGGATCGTCAACTGAAATTCATCGCCGCCCCCGGCTACCCGGTCTCTAGCCGAGGCCGCTACGTTCGGCTAGACCAAGCCAGCAGCGGTGCGGCGACTCTTCAGTTCCGCCTGCGTGACCCAGGCCGATTCACGTCGATCCATATCGACCGAATCAGGATCCTGAGTCATCCGGAATCCACGCGGAACTACGACGACAAACATGCCGCCGGTGCGATCGCCCTCGCAGGGGCCATGCTCGGGTCGGGCCTGACCCTTGCTGTCGTGGGAGCCGTTTCGATTCTGCGGCGTCGTTCCCAGCGGTAACACGCACCCCGCAACCGCCGACCCGCTATCTTCGGGTCGGACCCTTCCACGAACTCGACCTAAGCCTTCAGCGCCGTCGGAAGCCGATGTTCGGTGATTTCCTCTACCTGGATTTCATCGCGCATCGTGCTGTGCACAGACCGGTCGAATTCCCCCGATATGGGGTGTGCCACTGCCGCCGCCGAAAGCGCCACCGCCTCGACCAACGCTTGCTCCCAGTCGAAACCCTCCATAAGCCCAATGGCTAGGGCCGCCACAGCAGCTTCGCCTGCACCGCGGGTGCTGCCTCGAATCGTGCTGGTGGGTCGTGCGATGAGCGCGATCTCTGGGGAGACCATACACATCCCCAAGGCACCTAAAGAGACCACCACAGATTCGGCGCCCGCTTCTAGCAATGTGTAGGCCCCCGCAACCGGGTCGGAGTCCCCAGTAAGGGCCATGATTTGGTCCGCCTTGATCTTGACGATCTGTGGGGCGGCGTCAGCGCGATCTAGCAGCGCCGGGCCACCAGAATCCCAAATCACTGAGACACCCGCGGCTTGAGCGCTTCGCGTTAGCTTCCCCCAAACCGACCAGGGGAGCCCCGCTGGGGGTTCCCCAGCAAGGACCAATACCGACGCCTGCGGTAACTGGTCCATCACCACCTGCTCGAGCTGGCGTCGCGTCGGGTCAGTGCTGGAGGGGCCAACCTCGTCCAGCATGGTTGCGATTCCACTGGACCTTTCCGAAACGAGCAAGCGACGACGTGTCTGACCAGAGGTGGGAATCATCACGTGTTCAATCCCCAAGGCGCGCAAGTCCTGGGTCACCGCTGCTCCGACCACCCCGCCCTCGGCCCCAACCACGAGAGTTGGCTCGCCCAGCGAGGTGAGCACCCGGGCAACGTCGATCCCCGGTCCTCCGGCTCGTTCCACAACATCTGAGACTTGTGTCGCCGACCCGAGCGCAAAATTGTCCACCATGTAGTAGACGTCCAGCGTCACATCTAGGGCGACGGTCAAGATCACCATTGCCTCCTGGTGGTTACGGCCAGTTCCTTCAAGGCAGCATGACATTTGCTGGGCTGGGTGGCAGCCCCACGCTGAGCAGCAATACCCATACGGGACGAATCGGATCAGGCCAACCTCACGGCCGGAGCGGATTGGCAAGCAATCTTGCCTCCTCCTGGGCTGGCCGGGCCGAACGGCCATGGCTCTGACCGTTTTCGCTGGCCCAGCGCGAACGCCAAGCGCACCGGACTCGGAATGCAACACATCCCCCACACTGGCAAGATCATGACCCAACAGCGGAACGCCAGTACAGGAGTTGATCGTGAGGACGCCGGTCAAATCTGCCTTGGCTATCCAGGCCGGTGGACCGGATTGGATTCAGGGCATTCGGCTGGCCGTGATCGTTGGCTCTCCACTATTCGTTGGCTTAGCGCTCGGCAATGCGACTGCGGCCCTCATCTCTTCCTTGGGTGCCTTAAACGTGGCTCTGGCAGCTCCTGGCTCCGTGTGGCAGGTTCGACTGCGAGCCACACTTTTCGCCACGCTGGCGATGGCCGTCACCCTGTATGTGGCGCTGGTGGTGTCTTTCAGCCCAGTTCTCAGTGTCCTCGTGCTAGCCGTGTGGGGATTCGGATGCAGTCTCATTTCCGGCCTGGGTACCAAGTGGGCCGGAGCGGGCTTCGTGGTCGGGGTCATGTTTATCCTGGGGCTCGGGCTGGACGTCTCCGCGGCCGATCGCCCAATCACAATCGGGTTCTTCCTGATTGGGTCTGCTTGGGGGGTCGTCATGGCGACCTTCCTGTGGCCGCTGTCGCCACGTCGGGCCGTGAGGGAGTCGCTAGCCAAGACCTATCTCGCGCTCGGGAACTATCTGGAAAAAATGCCACACTCCGGCCGTGAGCGGAGTGTGGCCTACGACGACGTCGCGAGTGCCCTAGCCGAGTCCTACGAGCATGTGATTGCTTTCAGACGGCGTAAATGGGGCAAGAGTCATCTGGCGAACCATGCCGCGAGCCTGCAGCAAACCGCAGCTGCGATAGAACTGGTCCTCGGCAGCGTTGATAAGGCCTGGCAGGAAAAACCACCGAGTGAATCGCTGACGCAACTGCGATCCAAGCTGGTCGCGGCCTGCTCGGACATCGCCGCGGAACTCCTCGGGGGTTCCGCCTTTGACCCAGCTGAACTAGCGTCAGCAGGAAAACAAGCGGCGCATGCCAAGGACGCGGCAACTGACGATGTCTGTCGAACTGGACTTGTGCTGATGGCTAGGACGTTGACCGGCGCGACCACACGAATGCAGGACAACCTCCAGGACCTGCCAGTCACCGAACCGGCCGATCGGGTCACAATTGCGACGATTCGCAACCGCTTGGCCACGGTTACCGATTGGCAATCCACAGTCCTACGTCACGCCGTTCGCGTGGCGGTGCTGCTGGCCGTGGCACAGACCTTGGCAACCTTAGATCCGTTCGATAACGGTTACTGGATTCCGCTAACAGTCTGGATTGTGCTGCAGCCTGACTTCGGCGCCACGCTTAGCAAGGGCATCCAGCGGATCGTTGGGACGCTGCTTGGCGTGCTGATCGCATTCGGGATTGTGGAACTGTTCGCTGAACAGCCCTACGTCATCGCCGGCTTCATCACACTGTTCGCTTTTGCGATTGGTGGACTGGGGAGGTTGAACTATTCCCTCATGGTGATCGCGATCACGCCAACGGTCATCCTGATGTTGTCTCTTGCTGGCGGGTCGGCGGATTTGGCCTGGATCAGGCTGGGTTC
The DNA here is from genome assembly GCA_022600255.1 of Actinomycetes bacterium. Classification (GTDB taxonomy): domain Bacteria; phylum Actinomycetota; class Actinomycetes; order S36-B12; genus JAHZKU01. The sequence goes on from JAHZKU010000026.1 coordinate 8,041, forward strand.
GACCCTAGTCGGTGCAGCCATCGCCCTGCTGGGAGGCTACCTGCTGTGGCCCTCCTGGCAGCGCCTGTCCTTGGCAAGGACATCGCAGCAGGCCGCCGATGCCGCGAACGACTACGCAAACGATGTTGCCAAGGGTGGCGCCGACGCCGCCGAACTGCATCGGCGTCATCGGCTGGCCGAGCTGCGGCGTTCCAATACCGATGCCGCCCTGCAGCGCATGCTGGCCGAGCCCGAGCGGTTTCAAGTCGATCCCACCTTGGTGATGGAATTCTGCCGCTCTCTGCGCCTGCTGGTTGACGACACCACCCAGTTGGCACTGACCCGATCCAGGCGCGAGTTCGGTGCGGACCACACTTCAGACTTCACCCCGCGGCCGCTGACTGGCACACTGGCCAGCGCCCGCAAGACTTTGCCAGCCGCAGAGTCCGAGAAGGATCAAATCGCACTGATTCGATCAGATCAAGCAGCGGTTAACGAGCTCGCAGCCCGGTTGCGAACCGCATTGGATTAGTCCTTGGCCAGGTGCGCTACCCGGGGAGCCAAGGCCTCCCCTAGCGCCAGCAGTGCTGAAGCAGGGCGCACCATCACCGTGAAGCGATCAACCAGACCGTTTGAGCCGAACTGCATGTAGTCCAATCCCTGCAACTCTTTGCCGTTCACTGTCGCCCGAAAGATCAAGGCGTGTGCGCCATCACCGACAAGTTCGTCTTCGTATCGAAAATCGGAGAAAACCTCCAGCAGATTTGTGAACAACTCCCGCACGGCCTCGCGGCCTGCAAAGGGACGAAACGCCACGGGCGAGAACAGCCGGACCTGCGGATCTAGAACCGCCACCATGCCGTCGATATCGCGAGCTTCCACTGCAGCCCGAAACTGCACGCCGACGTTCTGATTGATCTCCATGACTCCATTATGGCGGCCGTGCGACTGGCCGCCGTACTCGGGGAAAGCCCCTCGTGCGACAGGCGCGGATGCGGTGGGAAATCCCGGACTTTACAAGGGGTGATTCTGGCCTCACAGTGAGAGATATGAGCATCCAAACAGAGTCGCTGGCCAGCGACATCATCGCCGTTGAGAACCGCAGTGTGGCGCACAACTATCACCCGCTAGATGTTGTGCTGAGCTCCGGTGAGGGAGTCTGGGTTACCGACGTCGAGGGTACGCGTTACTTCGACGCGCTAGCCGGGTATTCCGCGCTCAACTTCGGCCACGGCCACCCTCAGCTACTGGCTGCCACCGAGCGGCAGCTACAGAAAATCACGCTCACCAGTCGAGCGTTCCACAACGACCAACTTGCCGGCTTCGCCAGTGCCCTACTCGAACTCCTCGGATACGAGGAGGGCACAGGGTTGGTGCTGCCGATGAATACCGGTGCCGAGGCCGTTGAATCCGCCATCAAAGTAGCCCGCAAGTGGGGCTACCAACTCAAAGGCGTACCCGATGGGCAAGCCAAGATCATCGTCGCCGGTGGCAACTTCCACGGTCGCACCACCACCATCATTTCCTTTTCAGAGGATGACGGGGCTCGTGCCGGCTTCGGGCCCTTCACTCCCGGGTTTGTCACCGTGCCCTACGGCGACCCGCAGGCCATCATCGATGAAATCGACGACAACACCGTGGCCGTACTGCTCGAGCCGATTCAGGGGGAAGCTGGCGTTGTTGTTCCACCGCCGGACTACCTCCCGACCGTTCGGGATATCTGCACTAGCAACAACGTGCTGCTGATCGCCGACGAAATTCAGTCCGGCCTGGGCCGGACCGGGACAACACTGGCCTGTGACCTGTACGACGTTAAGCCTGACCTAGTGACACTCGGCAAAGCACTGGGCGGCGGCATCGTTCCGGTATCCGCTGTTGTGGGCCGGGCAGATGTGCTGGGCGTCCTGCAGCCCGGAAACCACGGGAGCACTTTCGGAGGTAATCCCCTAGCCAGCGCCGTTGGGCACGCTGTGGTGGATCTGCTGGCAACCGGCGAGTACCAAGAGCGTTCCCGGGTCCTCGGGGCTCGGCTGCGCAAGAACCTCGACGCGCTCATCGGCCAGGGTTTGGTCGAGGTGCGCAGCCTCGGCCTGTGGGCCGGGCTTGACGTTGAC
>JAHZKU010000263.1 GCA_022600255.1 Actinomycetes bacterium
CTAGCGGCTGCTAGGTGTTGAAGCCGTTCAGCAACGGACTCGGCCGAGAGGACGCTCTGCTGAGGGCCGGTGCGGCTGTTACCCATGCCGGCTTGCGTTAGGTCGCCGTACAACGGAATTGTTGGGATGTCGCGAGTTGCATCCTGCCCGATAACCGATTCTCCGTGCGCAGACTGCCCCGGGGAAGCTGGCGCAGATGCAGTCCGAATGTGGGCCTTTTCATCGGAAATGGGAACTACGCTCTGTTTGCGCACTTTGGGTGGTGGCGGTCGAAACATTCCGGCATTCCCGGCCAAATCAGACATCGGACATGCCGCCCAAAGGGTGAATATAAACCGAGGGTGATAATCCACTAACGCAAAGTGGTGACAAGCCACACGCCGCGTGACTAGTTTTAAAGCATCGAACCTGGGACTCTAACCAGCCCCATACAAACCGGCCGCGGGAGGCCCAAGATGCCGCAACAACCGCTAGCACAAGTCCCCAAAGATGCCGTCTGGCAGTGGCAGGATCATGGCTCCTGCCGAGAGGTAGACGAAGCCCTGTTCTTCCACCCGCCCAACGAGCGCGGCCTGGCGCGCATCAGACGGGACCGCGCAGCCAAGGCCGTCTGCGCCCGCTGCCCGGTGCGCATTGAGTGTGCCGACTACGCGGTGCGTTCCCGCGAACCCTACGGCGTGTGGGGCGGACTCACCGAAGAGGACCGCGAACGCATCTACGCGCGCATCGCGATCGCGGAGTACCCGCGGGTGCGTGGCGAGGGCGCCCGACTGTGTGCCGACGACATCGCCGCGGCTGTCTCCCCCCAAGCTTTGGGAATCGGTTAAGCCGATTCGTCCGGGGCTGCGGCCTTAGCCTGCTCGGCTGCGATGTCAGCATGGACCTGTTTCATGTCGACGTCTTTGACCGCCTGGACGAGTTTCCGTAGGTCGGCCTCGGGGAGTGCGCCAGGCTGCGAATACAGGACGACGGAGTCTCGAACCGCCATGAGCGTCGGGATCGACGTGATCTGAAATGCTGAGGCGAGGCCCTGTTGGGCTTCTGTGTCGACCTTGGCGAAGACGATGTCCTTGTTCTCCTCGCTGACCGCTTCGTAGACTGGTCCGAAGGAACGACAGGGTCCGCACCATTCAGCCCAGAAATCGACAAAAACGATGTCGTTACCCTTGATGGTTTCGTCGAATGACGCTTCGCTGACCTCAACCGTGCTCACAGTTCTTTACCTCTTTCGTATTCTGGTTACTTCTAGCAGGGCCACTGCGACCCGGCGCAACAGGACTGAAGGTCTTTTGTCGCACTATTAGGTCCAACCAACTAGTGACTCAACATGTTCCCATCCGGCAGACTAGACCCGTGTCTGAATTGCCGGGTTGGCCTAAACTTCCGCGGTCTAGCTCACGCGAGCCCGAACCCGGAGACCTGCTAGTTGCGTCCCCAAGCATTGCCGACCCGTCCTGGCGGCGCGCGTTGATCTTGCTCTTGGACCAAGACGAGTCCGGCGCGGTAGGGGTGATTATTAATCGTAAAGCTGAGCTTGACGGTGACATCTTGCCGCTCTGGGTTGGTGAAGCCAGTGAGATCATGATTGGCGGCCCAGTCTCGCCGGAGGGTCTGATCGGAATCTGCCCAAGCAACAGTGAGTTGGCAGCCTCCGCATTGACCCCGGATTTCGGATTGATGGACTTGGACAAGGTGGAATCCACGATCGAATCGCTGGGGGCCTTGCAGGTCTCCTATCCGTGGCGCCTCTACGTTGGCTACGCCGGGTGGGGTCCGGAGCAACTGGCCACCGAGATTGAACGAGGCGATTGGTACGTCGTGAAGGGTGAACAATCTGACGTTCTGCGGGTGGAGCCAGACCAGGCTTGGAGTTCGGTGTTGCATCGGCAACGGCCCAACGTACAAGCGTGGGCAACGTTGCCGGATAACCCAGAAATGAACTGATGCTCGGCGCCCGGCTTTGCGGATAGACTGGCCAGATGAGCAGTATCGGACCCAGCACAACCGGGCCGGCCGAGGCCCCCGGATTGGGCGGCGACACTCTCGTTGCTGACCCCGAGACCCAGACCACCGATGGCGGCGATCATGAGCGCTTTGCCCACTACGTCCAGAAGGACAAGATCGTTGAGAGCGCAGTAACTGGCGAGCCGGTTCGTGCCCTGTGCGGCAAAGTCTGGACACCCGGACGCGATCCGTCCAAATATCCGGTCTGTCCCGATTGCCAAAAGATCTACGAGGGTCTGCCCACCGGGGGAGACAAGGGCGACGACAAGTCCTGAGCCTGGTTGCGCCGCGTACAGAGTCACGACATATAACCCAAACCTTCTTCTTACAATCTCCTGGCCGCGTCTGCTTGGACACGGTCAGAGTTTGAGTCATGCTCAAGTTTGAAGGAGGTGCGTTAATGGCTGCCGAGACAAGTCAAACGCTGGATCGGGGACTCAAGGTTCTCGAAATCCTTGCGGATAGCCCGGCAGGGTTAACTGTCACCGAGATCGCAAATACGCTGGGTGTTTCGCGCACCATCGTCTATCGCCTGGTCGTGACGCTCGAGCAGCACGGATTTCTCCGCCGCGCCCACGACGGCCGGTGTCGCTTGGGCATGGCATCTTTGTCGCTGGCCCGCCAGATTCACCCCGTCGTGCGTGACGCAGCTGTCCCCGCCTTACGCAGATTGGCCGAAACAGTGGGAGCCACGGCCCATCTCACCTTGGTGGAAGGCTCCGAAGCCCTAGCCGTAGCCGTGGTGGAGCCCACAAGATCAGACATGCACTTGGCCTATCGTGTTGGCGCGCGCGCGCCGATCGACCGGGGGGTTGCCGGCCGCGCAGCCGTGGCCACGCGAACTTCCGCCCGCACCCTCGAGCCCGGCTGGGTCATCAGCGGCGGAGATCCCGCGCAGGGTGGCTACGCCGTCGCGGCCCCGGTGTTGGGCGTGGTGGGATTCGAAGCGTCAGTTGGGGTCTTGTCGATGGTTGAACTCGACGCGGCCGTGGTTGGCCCGCGTGTGGTGGCGGCAGCGGCTGACATCGGCCGCGCCTTGCGCTAGGAATCACCTCGGCTGAGGCCAGGCCTGCTCTGCTGACTGGTGGTCTGACTGCAAGTATGACGCTGCGGCACCCTCGCTCTCGCAGCAAGCACTCCGCCGGTTCCAGGCACCCGCGCCCCGCAAGCAATGCGCCGACCGCAGTGGCGGGAGACTGGCTCCTGGGTCAGCTGGCCTTGGCCCCGGGAAGTGAGCCGGTAGGGGAGTGGCCTGGCCAGTGCTGCCCGGTTACTTGCACCCCGTCAGGGTGGTAGCGAGTTGATCGACACGTTCTCGTGTTTCGGTCACTGAACGACCGCTAGGCCGGTTGTTGACCAAGACTGAAAAAGCTCGATGTCGACCGTCGTCGCCCACCGCTACACCCGACAGTGCAATGACACCGGTCAAGGTGCCGGTCTTTGCCACGACCAGACCGTTGGCGCACCGAGTACGAGAACTCTTGAAACGGGTCGACAATGTCCCAGACTGGCCTGCAATCGGCAGCGACCAGTTGCGATATGGAGAAGAAAGGTGTGTTTTCTGGGGGGAGAAGGATGCCCGCAGGATTCCAGTGAGCGTTTTTGCAGTCAGTCGGTTGTTCCGGGACAACCCACTACCGTCAATGAACACAGACTTCTTAACCGGTACATCCAACAGACGCAACTGAGCCTGAACTGCGTTTGCGGAGCCGGTGCTGGTGGTTGCCTCACCGCGTGCGAGCGCGACGTGCCGGATCATCAACTCCGCCACCGAGTTGTCCGAATACCGCAACATCCGCCAAAGCGCATCTCCAACATCATGCCCGTCGTAACTGGCTACCACGCTGGCCCCGGCCTCTGGTGCGTTCTGGTAGACCTTGCCGCGCAGGTCGCCCTTCTTCAGGCCATGAACATATAGCCGGTCGCGGAAGTAAACGGCGGCATCTTTGGCAGGATCACCCACCTTGCGCCGATCCCGGGAGAGCGCTGAGGGCCGGGCGACGTAGTTGCTGAAATAGGAACTGGGCCATCCGGATGGGAGTGACGCCCAAGAGAACAGCGATGCGTCGTAGTTGAGCCGCAGCTTCTTTTCGGGCAGGCCCTGGGCGCGAACCGCCTGTGCGGTTGACTTGGCCAGTTCGTCCAGGTTGCCCGAGGAGAGTAGCGGGTCACCGCCGCCGATCAGCGTAATGTCCCGTGATCCCGGAGCCCGGCGCACGGTGGTCTTGAGTGTGTAACTGTCCTTGCGCACGGACAGTACAGCCAGCGCCGTGGCGAGCTTCATGGTGGAGGCGGGAACCTGCGCCTGGTTGCCCTTCTTGGCCCACAGCTTCTTGCCGCTAGATAGATCCTCTACACGCATGGTGACGTCAGAGCCGAGAGCTGCTTTTTTGATCCGTTTGGTGAGCTTGCGATCGATCCGGGCCGAGAGTTCGCTGGTGGAGCGGGTGGCGTTCGCCTGCATGAACTGCGGCATTAGGGAAACCACGCTGGGCCAGCTCGGCACCTTGGCTACCGGCGCCGCCGCCCCTGCTGGCGTGGTCAACCCGGCGGCCAGTGTGGCACCGACTACCAAGACCCCACCGGCGCTCAGGCGGCGCCGGAGGCCAGCGCCCCTGTCCGCAGAGACCTTCTCATCACCAGGCGTGGATACTTTGTGTTCGTTATAGCTACTCATCGTGGGAAAAGTTACCCCGGCCCCATCGCTGTTGCGGACAGAACGCGCCGAAGGTCCGATAAAAGGGGAACAAGCACCGCTGGGCTGGTCAATCCTGCGGCACTTCCTGTAACCGGACGATTCGGTTCACGTGGCGCCGGGTTTCTGCCGATTCGATGAATAGCACTGTCGTTGACCGATAGAACAGGTGGAGCCGAGTTTCGGAAGGCAGGTAGACACGTGCGAATCCCCAAGAACATTCTGGCATCAGTCTTGGCGCTGGTGA
>JAHZKU010000264.1 GCA_022600255.1 Actinomycetes bacterium
ACATCACGTCCGTAAAGGTGAACGGACAATCGGCCAAGTTCACACACAAGGGCGGCAAACTCACCGTCCGCGACTTCCCAGCCATTCCAGCCGCCACCACATTCAAAGCCAAGATCCGCTATGCCGGAAAACCCAAGCCGCTTGTCGATTCCTCAGGACGAGGAAGGTTCGGATGGCTGCGCACCCCCAACGGGGCTGTCACCTACAGCGAACCCAACGGCACCTCCACGTGGGTGCCTAGCAATGACGTCTTTTACGACAAGGCCAAATGGCGGATCGATGCCACGGTGCCACATGGCCTGATGGCGGTTAGCACCGGAAAGCTGACGAAGAAGGAGCAGAAGGCTGCGTCGGTCCGGACAGTCTGGGAGATGTCCACTCCAATCCAGAACTACGCACAAGTCGTGGCCATTGATCGTTTCTCCTACAGCCGCGCGCCCATCGCCGGCGTGCGCTCCTTCGTGGCGGTGTCCAAGGATGCCCCAGTCACGGTGAATAACATGGTGCAGCGCACGAAACGAGCGATGAAGTGGACCACCGACAAACTGGGGCCGTACCCGTTCAAGGACACCGGAGCAATTGTCGTTTTTGGCGGCAACTCCGCTCTGGAAACGGCGGGTCGGCCCACCTACAGCGGCGATCTGTATTACGCGCATCAAGACACCGTGATGCACGAGATCGCCCACCAGTGGTTTGGGAATCGGTTGACCGCGACCAACGCGCGCGACATGTGGCTTCATGAAGGGTTCGCCACCTACCTAGAGAACGTGGCTGCGGCCGAACGAAAAGGCCGTAACCTCGACGACGTGGTGCACAGCCAGTACGTTCAGGACGGCTGGGGATCCGGACGCCACGGCCAGTTCGACACGGTGCCGCTTGCAGACCCAACGCCGCGCTACCTCCTGAACTCAACACCGTATTTCCGAGGCCAGGCCGCAGTCCACGCCCTACGAGCCGAGTTAGGCGATGCCGACTTCTGGCGGGCGCTGCGGGAAGTCGCCGCAGTGCCCAACGGCACGACAACGGACGCCGATGCCGTGATCAACGATCTCGAGCAAACCACCGGCCGTGATTTGTCCACTTGGTCTGCCACCTGGCTATATTCGACCGGCTATCAATCGCTACCGGTGGCCCCCAGCCACCGCGCCGTAGTGCGAGAACTCGCTGACGGCATTCTGGATGCGGCCGGGAAGTGGTCATACAAACGCAAGACGAGCGCCGCAGTTGGGCTATCGAAGGCGATCCGGAGCCATGCTCCAATGAACCAGTTGGTGATCGAGCAGTCTCGCGGCGTTGGGTCCGGCAAGAAGCGCCGGATGTTTGTGGACTTTAATCCCAAGTCCTGGGCTCTCTACCCCAAGCGCTACGCGTCCTGCTTCGTGTTCAAGCCGCGATCCACAAAAACGATCTTGGGCGCGTGGGCTGGGGTGGACTTCAGCGACAACTTTGCTGCGGGCACATTCACGACCGCCGAATGTCCTGCCGGTTAGCCAATCTGGCACCGGGTCGGGCTCAGCTAAGTGCCCTCTGGCCTAGGGTGTCCTCAGCCCCGGTTTGCGAACGGTCGGGCGACACCGACTATGGCTGTCCCCGTCGGCATCATGTTGACCAATACCGTATCTGTCACCGAAGCGGTGTCGAAGCCCGCCTGATCCAGCATGGAGCGGGTGTCCCGGTCGCAGTGGCACCCGCCAGCCACGTAGGGCCAGATCGGAGACAAGAAGCGCTGAGAACGCCCCATCCAAGAGTCGTCTGCAGCCCGAACATGCTCCAATACCGCCAACACTCCATTAGGGCGCAAAACGCGGCGAGCTTCGGCGATAGCCGCTCGGTCATCCGCGATCGTACAGAGCACGAACGCCATGAGAACGCCATCGACGCTGTTGTCGGGAAGCGGGAGTTCTTCGCCTACCGCATCCAAGAGTTCGACGGACACCCCGCGGGCACGGGCGGCGGCGATTTCAGGCTCTGCAGACTTCCGCATCGACACACTCGGTTCCACCGCGACCACTTCGGTCACCTCCGGTGGCAGATGGTGCAGATCAACACCGGGGCCTAAACCAATAATGAGCACCCGGCCGGAAAGTTCGCCGCACACCTGGGTGCGGGCCCGGCCAATTGCACCAGCATCTTCCACACGTGCGATCCAGCCGTAGATGCGTGTGAAGAGCGGATGATTATGACGTGCCATCAGGTCCACCATAACTGCGATCCGATTGGTCGGGGATTTCCCCCCGGAGAGAATCCGCGGCCTCGTCCAATGCAGCGAGTTCTGCCTCCGAATGCCAGGTGGTTGTTCGGTTCACGACATCAACAACGCAGACTCTCGGGCTCATGTGCGCACCCAACCGCTGCGCCCGACGCAACCAAACCTCGGCGATCGCCGCCCAAGCCACCAGCGCCAGCAACAGCGGCATCGCGAGGGTGGTTTGGCCCAGCTGCCAGCCGAGCCAGCAGCCCGTCACGAATACGACTGGCAAGAACCATGACCAGCGCGCCGCGCGGGCGTGAAACGAGTGAGTGGCAGAGAACTTGGTTCGCGTAATCGCTAGGACGTAACTCGCACTCGCGACCGTCAGAAGAGTGCCTAAGAAGACGGCGGTCACCCACCGCTCCGTCGCGGTCTCGGTCGCGGTAGCGATCGCGGGCGGCGTGGCGACACTTGGTAACAATTGCAGACAGAGATACAACCCGAACAGCGCCACCGTTGCGATGGCGAATGAGCGCCCGGCGCGAATCTGTCGTTCCGCCCGCACTTGGTCGGGGGTGTATCCGATCGAATGCCGATAGAACTGGTTTGCCACACCTACCCCAAATCTGACCAAGTTGCCGTCTCCGATTCAGCCCACAGCACACC
>JAHZKU010000265.1 GCA_022600255.1 Actinomycetes bacterium
ACAGGGTGTCGCCGCACAAGACTGGTCGCTGAACGAATCGGGAACACTAGTCGGCTACCAACTCGACCGTGCGATGGCGGGCGCGGCCGGGGTGCGCAGCAACGGTTGTGCCTACGCTGACTCAGGCCTACATGTGCCACTGCAGCGGATGCCTAACGTGACCATGGCGCCAGACCCCGCCGGAGGCAGCACCGCCGACTTGATCGCTGACGTTGAGGATGGCATCTACGTGATTGGCGACAACTCCTGGTCGATCGACATGCAACGGTACAACTTTCAGTTCACGGGGCAGCGTTTTGAACGCATTCGCAACGGGGAGCTTGTGGGCCAAGTCAAGGATGTCGCCTACCAAGGCGTGACCCCAGCTTTCTGGGGTTCACTCAGGGCTGTCGGTGGACCCGAAACGACACTTCTGGCCGGGGCGCTTAACTGCGGCAAGGGCCAGCCCGGCCAATCCGCACCCGTCTCCCATGGCGCCCCAAGTGCGGTTTTCTCCGCAGTGAATGTCCTCAACAGCAAAGAGGAGGCCGGCGCGTGATCTCCGCCCAGGACCTATCCGAGATGGCGATCAACGCAGCTGGCTCCACCGAGATTGCGGTTGTGGTCCAAGAGCGCAGTTCCGTGAACCTGCGGTGGGCGGTCAACACCCTCACCACCAACGGATTGACGCAGCAACAATCGGTCGATGTCGTGGCATTTGTCGGTGCTGGAGCACAGCGCGCTACGGCGACCGCATCGGGCCAAGTCACCAATCCCACGGACATCGTCGCACTAGTGGAACAAGCACGGGCGGCGGCGCAGCGCGCGGCGCCCGCAGCGTCTGCGGCCCCCCTCGTTGATGCTGGCCAGGCAGCCGATTGGCAGGAGGGCGCACCAGCGACCAGCAGTGCGGCATTAGAGACGGTGGCACTGGGTTTGGGTGAAGCGTTCGGACGCGCCCGAGTCGATATCGTGGAGCACTTCGGCTACGCCGAACATGAGCTGACTACCACGTACTTGGCCACATCAGCGGGCACGCGGTTGCGCCACGTGCAACCCGCAAGTCGTCTGGAGATGACCGCGAAGTCTCATGACAGGGAGCGGTCGGCTTGGTTGGGTAGCGCCGAACCAAATATGCACCACATCGACATCACGGCCATGGACGCCGACCTGCGCCGCTCGCTAGCGTTGCAGGGCCGGCATGTGGCGGTCGAGCCGGGTCGGCATCCGGTCCTGCTGTCCGACAGCGCGGTGGCCGATCTTATGATCGACCTGTATTGGGCCGCAGACGCCCGCTCAGCGTTGGACTCCGCCAGTGTTTTTGCCGCCCCCGGTGGTGGCACCAAGTTGGGCACGACGCTGGCCCAACCCGACGTCACGTTGAGCTCTAACCCGTACGATCCAGCTCCCGGGATGGCCTGCACTCCATTCGAGGTGTGCGCCGTACCCGAGCCGAGCGCAACCCCGTTTGACAATGGCCTGACGCTGTCTGAAACCGCATGGATCGACGCCGGCCAGCTGGCGAATCTGATCACCACGCGCAGTACAGCCGCAGAACTGGGCAGGCCAGTCACACCCGGGATCGACAATTTAACGCTGACGCATGCGTCCGGGTCCGGCTCGATTGAGGAGGTGGCGGAACGCATGGGCGACGGAATCCTGGTCACCTGCCTTTGGTACAACCGGATGGTTGACCCGCAGACTCACCTGCTGACCGGGCTGACCCGCGATGGTGTTTATGTCGTGCGTGGCGGCGAAATCGCCGGGGCTTGCGGCAACTTTCGATTTAACGATTCCCCTGCGTCCCTACTCGGGCGTATTGTGGAAGCAGGAAGTAGTCGCCGCACCCTCGCAAGGGAGATGGGCGACTACTTCAATAGAGCGGTCATGCCACCGCTTGTGATAGGTGACTTCAACCTGTCCACCTTGAGCGAAGCGCGTTAGCCCACTGCAGCTAGGAGGACCATGTCAGCCGAGAACCCGCAACGACCCAGCAGGATTGTGCAAGGCGAAGTGCTGAAGGCGGCCGCCTTCCAACCCGTTAACGACAATGCCGTCCATAGCGTCACCTCAGCCCGCACCCCGCTCAGTCAAGAGCAGAAGGCGCGCACCCGCCGCTACCTGATCCAGATGGCGATTCGAACCATCTGCTTTGTGGCGGCCGTCGTCGCGTTCAGTCTCGGAACCAGTCTCTGGGTGGTGTGGGCCCTGATCGGGGGTGCTGTCGTGCTTCCCTATGTCGCTGTCGTCATGGCCAATGCCGGCCGCGAGAACGACCCAGCGCTCATGGAGGCGGCCGCGATGAATGCTGATCGGATCGCAGCCCAGAAACAGGGCAAAATCTACGATGTCAGAGGCGATAAGGCCAGCGATCGCAACGATGCCGGAAGTTGACGCGATCGCACGACAGATGACGGGTCGTGCGCACGACTTCTCACCCAGTACACACACCGCTCGCGTCACCGAAACAGACATGCCTGGAATCCAAGCCATGGATCGTGCCTGCTGCGGCCAGGAGCGAAACGCCCAACTCACCCGTTGGATTACCGCACCAGACGCCATCGCGCTAGCCAGCCATTCCCAAGATGGCACCCTGACCGGCTTCGCGGTGGCGCATCCGGACGCGGATCGTTACTGGATCGGGCCCGTTTCGGCAGACGATGGCGACATCGCAAGCAATCTCCTACGCGATCTATCCGCCGCGTTGGCTGGGAAGACCATCCAAATGCTAGTCCCCGAGCCCAATCAGGTCAGTCTGCTGATCGCGACCGAACTTGCGCTCAGCGAATCCGGTCCATCAGCCCCAATACCGGAACAGGCCTTGGCTGACTTACCGTGGGAGAAGATATTTGCACTGACTCCGATGGAGCTTGACTGACATGTTGGCACTCCTGCGTACGCCGCGGTGGCTGGGGTTCACCGCGGCCGCACTGGTCGCGATCGTGGCCTTCGGCTTCTTGAGCCTGTGGCAATGGAATCGCGCTGAAGAGAAACAGACGGAGAACGCCACGGTGGTCACGAACACTCAGGCGAACGCCGCCCCTGTGGATGAGGCCCTAGCCGCACCGGCCGAGTGGGACCGAGTACAAGTCTCGGGCACCTTTGGCACCGAGCAATACCTAGTCCGGAACCGGCCACAGGGAGGGTCGAACGGATTCTGGGTCGTCGCTCCCCTGATCTCTGATGGCACCTACTCGCCCGCTGGCGAGGCAGTGTGGGTCGCTCGCGGCTGGATCCGGCAACAGACTGCAGCGATCGAGGCGGTGCCAGCACCGGATCCTCCGGCGGGGCCGGTAGTTGTGGAGGGCTATTTGCGGCCCGCCAGCCCGGAATCTGCGCGGCCGTCGCAGGCGTATCCGGAGGGCCAGGTGGCTGCGCTGAATCCCAGCGAACTCGCTGATTTGGCGGGCGTCACGACAGATCCTGCACTTGCCGATTGGTATGTCCAAGCGGCAGACGGCTTTGCCGGGGACGCGACGATTCAGCCGCTGGCCCTCCCCCAAGCGGACGACGCCATGAACCTGTCCTACGCCGGGCAATGGCTCCTCTTCGCGGCGATTGCGATCGGGGGTTGGTTCTACTTCTTGCGCCGCGAGGCCAAGGACGTCCTCTCCGGCGCGTCGGGTGTCTCGGCTGACCTACGCGACCCGGGACAGCCGCAACACGGCGAAGATGCGCGCGTGACACCTTGACGCTTGGGCTGACACGCTAGAGCATTGATGGAACGGCCACCTCACGATCTGACCCACGGACTCGCTACGTGACTTCGGCAATATCGGGTAAATGGCGTCGCTGTTTCGGGCAGTATCGAACCCATGCTCGGCTCCGACGCCACCGCTGCAACCACCAGTTCGCGGGATATTGCTGCGTTTTGTGGCAGACACACCAGGCTTCGAGTCACCAATCGGCCCGTGACCACGGTCCCGGCCCGCGGCGAAGAGAACCCGCAACTCCTGAACACTGGCACGCTGCCGCCCCACGAAAACTGGCTGCCGCAAAGCGCCTTCGCTCTGCCCCAGGAGCAGTTCTCGCGCTACCTAGATGCGCCAAGTGTGAATCTCATTTCTCTTCTGCAAGAGGCGGCTAGTCGGATGACGGCCGACCATCAGGCGGTCGTGCGACCGATCGGGAGTATGGTCTATGCCCGTCGCGGGGCCTTCTTGGATTGGGGGTTCGTCCGAGATCTCGACATCTGGGTCTATGTCTCCCCGGCCACCTTGGCCACCGCCGACTGGACCGACCTGCATGTCGCGCTACAACAACATGTCTTTGACGTGTTCTCCGAAAACTACGTCTGGTCGCATGTCAGCGACCACACCGGCTACGTCTACCTACGCGACCAAGACGGGCAACGTCGGCTGATCGAACTCAAACTGGCCAGCCTAGATTGGCTGGATGTGGGCTTGGACTATGCGCATCTGCGCCGGTCTCGGCTCTGGCGGTCTCCCCGCGCCGCCCACTTCGTCAAACCGCGCCTGGAGTGGGCCGCGCACACTCCCTACGAGAACTACTACCCCACGGCCCCCGCGCAAGCCCCGTTTACGGAAAGAGTCACCGCGATCTCGCGGACCCGAGCTCATGCCGGCCTCTTGCACGCGTACGGCGAAAACTTGGCGGAAGCCTATCTGGCGGCAACCCCCGGTCGGATGGCGGTCGCCATCCAGAGTCGTCGCCGGTTCTTCCGGTACACCCGCAGGATCCTGAAGAAACAACTGCTGCTCGCGGTCATGTTGGGACACGAACCTGCCCGGATAGCCGCGCTCGCAGGCCTTGAGGCGTTGCGCGACAACGATGGACCTGCGCGGAACGCGGCCAGCCGGAGTCGCTACCTAGCCGAGGTGCTGCACAACCTCGACATCCTTCGGTCGGCCGACGCAACTCCGTTCGCAGCCTGGCTAGGCGGCAATCGTCCGCGCCTAAACCCAACCGCAACATTGCCAACCCCGCTGTCACGGCTGCCGGCAAGCGTCCGGCTACCGCCCCAGCACGGCCCTGATCTCGCCATCAGCGCGGCCGAGCCCAGGCGGGCGGCCCACTTAGCCGCTGCGGAGTAGCAGACGCCGAGCAGCGGCTGCAGGCCAGTTCGTGGCCGCGAGGACTCAGGAACCGGGGAGAACGACCGATGATGACGATTCTGGGCTTAGAGACTGCGCCCTGACCATCAGCGCGAATCTTGAGTCCGTGGCCAAGAGGTCCCTAGGCGCACCGTGCTCCACAACGCGGCCCTGCGACAGGACCACCACCTCATCAGAACTCATGACGGTTGCCAGGCGGTGGGCGATGATCAGATTGGTGCGGCCACGCATCAGCCGTTCTAGCGCCTGCTGCACAAGTTGCTCGCTGTGCGCGTCTAGCGCGTTGGTTGCCTCATCCAGAATGAGCAGATTGGGGTCGGCCAACACAGCGCGGGCGATCGCAATCCGTTGTCGCTGCCCCCCGGACAATGCCAGACCATGCTCGCCCACTTTGGTGCCATAACCACCCGGAAACTCCACAATGAAATCATGTGCATTCGCCACCCGGGCGGCTTCGGCCACAGCCTCTCGGCTGGCGTCCCGGCGGCCTAGTCGAATATTGTCTGCGATGCTCCCGGCCAGCAGCTGGACGTCCTGCGGCACCACCGCCATGGACTTGCGCAGATCGGTAAGATCCTGGCGCCGCACGTCGACACCGTCAACGCGGACGACCCCCGCGTCCACGTCATACAGCCGCGCAATCAACTGCGTCACGGTGGACTTGCCGGCCCCAGATGCGCCAACCAGTGCCACCGTGCGTCCGGTGGCAATCTGTAGGTCCACGTCTTGAAGGACTGTTTGGGCACGCCCCGGGTAGCTGAAGGTCACCCCGGAGAACTCCACGACACCCGTTCGATCGACCACGACACGTTCATCTGGGTTTGGAGCGGCGGATCCGCCAACCACTGACTCAGTCTCCTGGGCCAGCAAAGCGAACACCCGTTCGGTGGCACCCACCGCCTGGGCCAACTTGGAGTACTGCGTGACCAACTGGGAAAGGCCATCAGCCACGAAGCGCGCGTACAGCAGGAACGAAACCAGGGCTCCTGCACTCAGCGCCCCTTGCTGCACTTGAGCGCCCCCGATCCAAACGACAACAACAACGCTGCACGAGGCCAGGAACATCATCGCCGGTGTCCAGCGGGCACGCGCCCGGGCTCGGGCCAACCCCTGCTCGATCACCCCACCAAGGCGCCGGTGATACATCGCAGCCACGCTGGACTCAGCTGAGAACCACTTGATCACGCGAACCGAGGAAAGCGACTCTGCCGCCAACGCATTGGTGGCCGCGAGCCCGTTCTGGTAACCGTGCGAAAGGGTCCGCATCCGACGGCCGTAGCGCAACCCAACCAGTCCGGCGATGGGAACCACCGCCAGGACGATCAGAGCCAGTTGTAGGTTGATCACTACCAGCAGGATCACGCCGCCGATCACAGTGACCAGCGAGTAGATGATTTGCGGACCGGCACCAGACGCCGAACCATACACAAAAGCCGCGTCAGAGATCAGTCTGGAGGTCAGCGCTCCGCTGGCGTGGTTGTCTAGGTAGGCCATGGGGAACCGAACCATGCGGTTCAGCAGTGCGCTGCGCAGGTTGTTCACTACGTGCTGACCGGCATAGGCGAGGGTCCAAATTCGGATACG
>JAHZKU010000266.1 GCA_022600255.1 Actinomycetes bacterium
CAAGGAGAGCAAGTGCACATCGTGATCATGGGCTGTGGGCGCGTCGGTTCGGCTCTAGCAACGCAACTCGAAGAGGGCGGGCACTCGGTGGCCGTCGTGGATCGGCACGCTTCCTCCTTCCGACGACTGGGGCCGCACTATTCTGGCCAAACCGTGACGGGCGTGGGTTTTGATCGAGACACGCTCCGAGAGGCAGGGATCGAGCGAGCGCATGCGTTCGCGGCGGTCTCAAGCGGCGACAACTCCAATATCCTTGCTGCCCGAGTGGCGCGCGAGACGTTCGGCGTTGATCGGGTGGTGGCCCGGATTTACGATCCCAAGCGAGCCGAGATTTACGAGCGACTCGGCATTCCCACTGTGGCGACGGTGGCCTGGAGTACGGGCCAGATGCTGCGACGGTTACTGCCCGAGGGGGCCTCGGAGGAGTGGCGCGACCCAAGTGGATCGGTCGCTCTGGCGCAGGTGACCTTACATTCGGGCTGGATCGGACATCGGATTTCCTGGATCGGCGAAGAAACCGGCACCAGGATTGCGTTCGTGTCTCGCTACGGCGAGGGGATATTGCCCGAGCCAGACACGGTGCTCCAAGAGGGCGACCTACTGCACGTCGTTATGCTGGCGAACGAGAAAGAAGCCGTTGAAACGGTCATGAGTCAACCGCCCAAGGAGAGCATCTGATGCGAGTTGCCATCGCCGGAGCAGGCAAGGTGGGCCGCTCAATTGCCCGCGAACTCGTCGCCAATCAGCACGATGTCCTTCTGATCGACAAGGACACCGAAATTCCTCGACTCACGGGCAGTATCGCGGGCGCCGACATCCTGGTAGCCGACGCATGTGAGATTTCCGCGCTGGATGAAGCACGATTGGCCGATTGTCAGGTCGTCGTGGCCGCCACCGGGGACGACAAGGTGAACCTCGTGGTGTCGTTGTTAGCCAAGACGGAATATGGCGTGCCCCGGGTCGTTGCGCGCGTGAACCACCCCAAGAACGAATGGATGTTCGACGAGTCTTGGGGCGTGGACGTTGCGGTTTCTACGCCGCGGATGCTATCCGCGCTGGTTGAGGAAGCGGTCACTGTGGGCGATCTGGTGCGCCTGTTTACCTTCAGGCAAGGTGAAGCCAACCTCGTGGAGTTGACGCTGCCCGCGGACTCAGAAGTGGCTGGCCTGCGCGTGGGTGATGTGGTGTGGCCGTTGGACACCGCTCTGGTGGCGATTGTGCGCGGTACGCATGTGTTGGTGCCCGAAGCAGACGGACCGCTGGAATCTGGTGACGAACTCCTCTTCGTTTGCAGCCCAACCGAAGAGGGCGCGCTGCAAGAACTCTTAGCTCCTGGCCACGTGCCGCGCCGGCCTGAGGAAGACTGATCTACCGGTAAGCGCTAGGTGGTTTAGGAATGCGATTGGCCGCGACCGCGACCCTCGCCCTCTGGAGATTCCGGCCCGCTGACATCGGGGTGCGCCCCACTCTCCTCCGGTTTGGGTGCACCTGGCCCCGCTGCAGACCCTGCATCTGACGCGGTTGCGGCCAGCGCTTGATCGGAGTGCACCTCGGTATCGGCCGAGCCAACTAGACCTAGCTCGTCCATGACAGGGCGCATGACGCGGTAACTCAGAAACCCAGCGAGCAGCATCAGCGGCACACCCATCACGATCTTGGCAACACCTAGGGCGCCCACCAAACCCGCGAAGTAGAGCGGCAACTGCACGGCGAGTCGCAAGCCGAAAGCCGCTGCCCAAATCCAACTGGCTAGCACTGCGGCGCGCCGCACGCGCGGGTGTGACATCCACCCGGTCAAATCCCCCGTAAGTGCGCCAGCGGCGTATCCGGCTAACGGCCGCCGCACCAGGATTGAGAGCACAAAGGCGCTACCGTAGGCCAGATTCACCAGCAGGCCCGGCAGGAAGAAATTCTGCGCCTCTCCGGTACGCGCCGCGAAGACTGCGGAGATGGCAACGCCGATAAAGCCCAACAGGACCTGGCGCAAGGTCTCACCGCGAATCAACCGCAGCACCATCACCAAGGCTCCGGTGATTACTGCCGCCCAAATTCCGACCGTCAGATTAGAGCCGGACGCAACAAACCCGACGAGGAACGCCGCCGTGGGAAAAGTGGAGTCAAAGAGTCCGCGCTTACCGCCAATCCCCTGCGTCAGCGCATCGCTGATGTAGGCGGAACTGATCTGTGGCTCTCCCTTAGGGTCAGCCGTCACGTGACCCCGAGAGGCCGAAGCTGATAGCGCGGGTTGAAGAGGGTGAAGTGATCGTTGTCACAGGTCAACTTCCCTTCGACGATGATGGACTTGCCCACCTCGATGCCGGTGATCTGCCGCCGCCCCAACCAGACCAGGGTTAGGGACCCGGATCCGTCGTAGAGTTCGGCCTCCAAGGTCGGCGCGCCAGCCCGAGGCCGGATCACGACAGATTTCAGGACCCCACAGGCCGTCACCGGCTTGCCGCGATCGCACTCACGAATCGGTGTTGCCCCTACCGACTGGGTGGTGGCCTGCAGGTCTTGCGCATCGGCATTCGACCGACTACTCATGTCGAATATCTTGCGTAGGCGCAGCTTTGTCAGTGCAGACATATTCCAAGGCTAAGCCCAAACCCAGACCGATCCACATGTGATTCTGCTAACTGCTACACGATCGCGACATGACTGATACGCGGGTCGTGTGTTGCCAAATCCCGCTGGGCGAGCGGCCGAACCCGTGGGCGCTGCTCCTGACTGGCTCTGGATGCGGCACGATGAGAACGTGCCCCCAACTGCTGTCCGCAAACCGCCGATTGCGGTCTTGGCGCACGGAGCCGGATCCAGTAGCGAGTTCCTGGACAGCGCTTTCCCACCTCAACGGCTCGGAGTGGCGGACTGCATCACGCTGGACGATCGCTCCGGCGAAATCAAGCAGATCGTCGGTAAATTGCGACAAGAGGTAGTGCACACCGATGCCCCGGTCTTGCTGGGCGGCGTGTCGCTAGGTGCCCACGCCGCCGCACTGCTGTTGACTGATCCGCCGCAAAACGTGGTCGGTGGCCTGCTGATACTCCCCGCCTGGACCGGCACCAATCAACCAGTGGCGGACCTGACTGCGATCGCGGCTGGGGCGGTGCAGTCCTTGGGTCAACAAGGGGTGCTGGCCGAGTTGCCAGCATCAGACTGGGTCACTGAACAACTCCGATTGGCTTGGGCGGATCGCACCGATGCCGCCCTCGCCAGCGAGTTGGCGACGGCGGCGCAACAACCCGGCCCCTCGCTAGCGCAACTGCGCACCATCTCGGTTCCCGTCGGCTTGGTGACGCTGGAGCAAGACCCGCTACATCCGGCGTCCGTAGCCGAGTTATGGGCGCGAGAGATTCCGGCGGCCAGTGTCTGCAGGTTGCAGCGAGATGAGCCCGCTGGTGATCTGGCAGTTTTTGCTGACGCCGCTCGGACCGCTCTTCGAGCAGGCTTTGCCGCCCAGGCGAGCTGATCCTCAGCCGATCCGCCCCGCGGAATCTACACAGTCGGGTTTTCGTCGTCCTCTTCGGCATCGAGTTCTTCGACATCGGCCGGAACCTGCTCAGGGATAACGATCTGCAGCGGGGTCTGCGGTGCCATGGGGCCGTCACCGCGCACGACCGCAATCGACTGAAAAACCTCCTCCAGTTCAGCAGACGTTTCGGCATTCGCACCCGAGCCAAGGAAAACCCCTTGCAGCATCCAGCGCGGACCCTCCACACCAACGACCCGGATCGGTTGCATGCCCTGATTGCCGGCCTCATCTTGCGCAGGCACACTGGCCCAGATCTCCCGACCGTACTTGCCGGATAGTTCGTCCACGAGTCCACCATCGGCGGTAATCTCCGAAGAGATCTCAGAACGGGCCTTGTCCCACATTCCGGGACTCCGCGGTGCGGAGTAGGCACGCACCTGCACGGCACCCTCACCCCGAATCAATGTGACAGCCACCGGATTGCCGCTGGCCTCATCGACCTCAATGCGGATCTCCAAACCATCCACCAACGGAATCTGTACCGCACCCAGGTCAATCCTGGGTTCGGGAGAGTCAGCATCGGTGGGCTCAACTTCCGAGATGTCAAAGGGCCCATCTGTGCGATCGACGATCACCGGCTCAACGGTATCCGCGAGCTCATCAGCTACCGCAGCCGCGACGTCATCCTCCGCCAGGGTTTCCTGAACCTCGGTGGCCATTTCTTCAGCGATCATGGCCTCCTCGCTCGGGGCTGGTGCGTCTGCACCGGTGACTTCGGAGTCCTTTTTCCGCCGGAATATCATTTCGTGTCCTTCTCCATCGCGTCTGGCATCACTTGATTATCTGTTGCACTCATCCCGCTTGCGCCCGTAGAGCCAAAGCCGCCGCGATCGCGCACACTCCCGGGCAGTGTAGCCACTTCGTGCAACCGCACACGTGGGATCTCCTGCACTACCAACTGCGCGATTCTGTCACCGCGCTGTAGCACCACCGGTGTGTCCGGGTCCAGGTTCACCATGCTCACTTTGATCTCGCCGCGGTACCCGGCGTCGATGGTGCCGGGGGCATTCACCAAGCTGACACCGTGCTTAACCGCTAGGCCACTGCGTGGAACCACAAAGGCCACGAAGCCGTCAGGCAAGGCCACGGCGATTCCGGTCGGCAGCAACGTTCTGGCGCCTGGTTCTAGGACAACGTCGGTGCGGGTCTGCAAATCCAGGCCTGCGTCGCCGGGGTGCTGCCGCTGTGGGAGAGGCAAATCGGGGTCAAGCCGCTGCACGAGTACGTCCACCTCAGTCATGCGACTCCTTGCGATCAGGTTCAGGGGGCGATTCTTGCGGTTTCGATACGGCCGGGAAGTGGCTGCTGGGCACCCGCACAAAGATGGCCTCCGCCGCCGCAACCTGTTGGCCGTCTGACAACTGCGCCACACCGCTGACAAAGACCTTGCGACCCTCCACCCGATCTAGTTGGCCGTGAACCAGGAGTTGGCTGCCTATCCGGACCGGGGCCTGATAGGAAACGTTGAGTTGCACGGTGACTGCATCCCCAATGAGGTACCACGGAATGGCTCCGAGCACTTCGTCAAAGGCCGCGCTCAGAATCCCGCCGTGTGCCAGTCCGGGAGCGCCTTGGTGACCATCGGTGATCGCCACCCGGCCCGTGATCGCGTTCTCACCGGCTAGTACCAACTCCATGGCCAAGCCGTCAGCCCGCTCGCCACAACCGAAACACTCAGGTGTCCGCGACGTAATGATGTCGCCGACGGTCGGCCTAGCCGGGGCCGAGACGGAAGAACCAGATCTCGCACTCAAGGCTGGTGTCCCAGAAGTTCTTGGGGGCACCCCTGTTTCTGCACCCGAAGCCGTCATGATCCCACGGTACCGCCGATGAGACGGTCAGGCCCCGACGGGCACGAATTGCACGTCGGCCCGAGGAGGGCTACCGGCCGTGCAGACCCCCGCCGACCGAAGCCTGGTTCGGCTAGTTCACTTCCCGCGGTGGATGTGTAACCCTGATGACATGTTGTCCAGCGAAGACCAGGCCAGCCAGACGAGCGGATCGGGCGTGGGCACAACGACCGAGCCCGCAGCGACGCACCCGGTCTACCGGGAGCGATTGTTTCCGCGGCCCTGGGTTTGGCTGGCCCTCGTCGCCTTTGTTGGTGCGCTAGCCATGGCGTACGCCTACGCCTGGGGTGCCACCTCTGGATGGGCGGTCTTTCTCGCAGGCTCGTTGGTCAGTGTGCTGATGTTGTTTGTAACGGCGCCACGAATTGAGGTCAGTAGCCGGGAGCTGCGAGCCGGGAAGGCCCGGCTGCCCATCGAGTACGTAGGCAAAGTGGCCGCATTAGACAAGGAGCAAACCGAATCGGTGCAAGGACCCAAGTCTGATCCGGCGGCCTACCTGCTCATTCGGCCATTGGCCGCATCACGATCGGTGATCGTGGAACTCACCGACGAGGTGGATCCCCACCCCTACTGGTTGCTGAGCACGCGCAACGCGCAAGCACTCTCAGCCGCCTTGGTGGCCGTGCGCCCCACCTACCGGCCGGCCTGAGCGAAAACAGCTCGGCGAGAATCAGTCGGGCCACCAATATTCTGACGGCCCACGTTAGTGACCCACTCACGGGGCACTAACGCGCGATGCCTAGAAGCTGTCGTTGGACTGCACTTTTTTGGCGATGGTGCGGTTGACGGCGACGGTCACGACCGCCCCCACAACCGCGGTGGCGGACGCATACAACATCACCCGGGTGACAGGAACGTCGAGGTCATCGGCTTTGGGTACTGAGTTGCCGGTGCTAGCGCGATAAACGGCGGCGAATGCTTTTTGGGCCACCCAAACCCCGCCCATGGCGATTAGCGGCGCGCCCATCTTGAGCACTTCGTTGTTTTGCATGTCACTCCTGCGTTGATTCGTATCGACTCTAGCGGAACAACGCTGGCCGTGACCTAGCCTTCGCAGTC
>JAHZKU010000267.1 GCA_022600255.1 Actinomycetes bacterium
ACACCAACGCCAATCTGGCGGTCTTGCGCAGTTGTGTGGCCGCCCGAGCCGTTTACCGCAGGAGCATCGTCGAGCGCGAGGGACCGTCGCCGGTTGCGGACGCTGTGTCGTGAGCCATCGGCAGCATCAGGACGGCGGTTGGCGGGCCTTCGGCGCTGGGCCGGGGCGCGAGCTCGCATGATGGGGCACAACGAGGTGCTGGGAGCGATGCGCGCGACGGCCTGCGCCAAGGTTCGTTTGGCCCCTGGCCGAGTCGTGCGCGGGTTCCCCTGAACAACCTATAGGATCCCGGTCTGATCTCCATTTCGGTATGCCGAACCACGTCGACGAGCTCCGCTGTCACCCACAGCGCGCTCTGGCCGCGATCGGCCTGCGTGGTTGTCGAGATACGCACTCGCCACGGTGGGATGCCGCCCAACACGTTTTCCGCCTATGTCTTATAGCCCGCTTTGCCGTCCGCCATGTGCCCAGATGCTTCGCTATGTGGTGATCCGTGAAACCTGGTCGTAGCCTCGCCGCCCAATAAAGAGTGCGGGACTTAGCCCCGGAGCTTAGTGGCGACCAGCCTCAGCGGATCTGCCTGCGGCCGATGATGTGGCGGGACCGCCTCGTGGCGTTGGCCGCGATTGTCGGAGGAGCATGAAACCTTGGAGTCATGAAGACATCAGCCGGCCTGAACGCGGCCTTCCCCAGCGCGCACCTCCCCGACCCAACCGGCCCCAGCATGGCCGGAACGAGAGCACCCCAGGCATCGGCAGCAACGCGGCCGCTGGGGGTCGAGCCCACAGCAGCGGCTCGGGTCCGTGACTCTGCCGGCGGGGTTTGGAACGAGTCGGCGATAACGTTGCAGCAGCGACAGTTTGCGCTATTGCTCGCCGTGACCGGCACCACCTTGCCGGCGCCAACCGGCGCCCTGAAGGTTGCCGGTGTGTGCTCAGCCATCGGGGGTGCTGACCAGCTAGAAGTTGTCATGGTTGTGGGCGCGGTTTCTGAGCGAACGGCGGTGCAGGCTGGCGAAGCGGCTCTACGTGGCGCGCTCGAGCCCTCCTGTCACGTCCAAGCGCTGACGGTCATTGACTATGACCGTGAAGTCTTGGAGGTGCTAGAGGCAGCAGACATCCGGATCGATGGCGCTCTGGCGGACTTCGACGAAGATTGGGCCATCGCGGCTGTGCTGGATCGGGCTCGTCCGATTGGCCCACGCTAGCCCGACCGTTCAGTGTAAATGCGGTGAGATTCCGCCAGCGAAACGCCCACGTCGGACATCGAATCTCGTTGAACAGGAGTCCGGACTACGACGTCGTTATCTTGGCAGGTATGGAGTACGAGACAGTCGAAATCAGGTCGCGCGGCGGTGCCAAAGCCACCATTTGCCCAGGGAAGGGCTTCAACTGCATCGGGCTGGAGTTTCGAGTCGCCGGGGAGCAGATTCAGGTTCTTCATGCCGAATCCGACGTCTTGGGTGACGGCAGCCCAACACGCAGTGGCATGCCGGTGCTGTTTCCCTTCCCCAATCGAATTGCCGGTGCCAACTTCGATTGGGACGGCGACACCTACGAGATTCCAGTGACCCACCCCGGAGACACCAATGCGATCCACGGTTTAGTTTGCCGCGCGGCGTGGACAGACTGGGAGCGCACCATCAGTGAGGATGCCGTCACCGGGAGGTTCCGACTGAGTTCGGACGCAAGCGACGGGGTGCTGCATTGGCCGGGTGATCTGGAACTGCGGCTCACCTACACGATCACCGACGATGCACTGACGATTTCCAGCGAGGTTGTGAACCCAGAGGAGAAACCGGTGCCGTTCGGGATGGGCTTCCACCCGTATTTCGCCCCGCTTGGCGCGGGCACTGGGCCGGAGGCGGTAGCGGCCTGCCACGTTCAGTGTGATGCGACGGCGTACTGGGTGTTAGAGGATTCGATCCCGACTGGTGAGAAACGCCCAGTCGCTGGCAAGCGTGACCTGCGTAGGAATCCAAGTGTCGGTGACCGAGAACTGGATGACATTCTCACGGACCTGCCCGCTTTTGTCGGCGGACGATCCGGATTGATGCCACGGGCCACACTCACTGGTGGCGCCGTCACGCTCTCTCTCAATTGTGATGAATCGTGGCGTGATGTGGTGGTCTTCACACCCCCGAATCGGGAGTCGATTGCGATTGAGCCGTATACGTGTCCTACGGACGCGGTCCACCTGACCGAACAAGGCGAAAACGTCGGGTGGCAGGTGCTGGGACCAGGCGGGTCTTGGGTTGGCACAGTGCAACTGCGCGTGTCTGCGTAGTCGGGTTAGGGACTCTATTGGCGATGGATGGGTTTTCTGCAACTTTTTCGAACTCTCTGCTAAAGACGGTGACTCGCCAAGCCGATGTACAGAGCGGGACTTGTGGGGCTGTATGAGTGTTCCGCCCCAACGCACTTCTTCAAATCCGAGCTAGTCACCGGAGAGCGGGGGTATCAACGTGTGGTTACGCCGCTTTACTGTCGTGCCGGTGACACTGGCCCTATTGATTCCGGCGGGAATAGGAACGGCCGTGGCGGCCCCTCATACGCAGGTGTCCACGTCTGCGCAACCGGCGGCGCAACTTCCGAGTGATCCGAGTGTCCGGGCCAAGCCCAAGGACGTGATCAGCGATGTGGATCGCGGCGAGCGGGTGGTGGTTGCCGCGGTAGCCGAAACATCGTCGGGTGGAATCGAGATTCGCGAACAGGCGGTGAAGGGCAGATCGGCTGCAAAGGCTGCGGTTTCGGACGCGCAAGCGGACCCAGACGTGCGGGCGGTCGAAGTAGCCGTTGAGTATCGCCTGCTAGCCGCTGATGACCCGCGGCGCGGCGAGCACTGGCCATTGGATCAGTTCGCTGTCGAAGCGAGCGTATGGCCCAAAACAACCGGCGCTGGCATCAAGGTTGCAGTCGTCGATTCCGGGGTTGCAGGCTCCCATCCAGACCTGTCGGGCCAGATCACTTCCGGTGCGGACTTTGTTGTCGATCAGTCTGGCAATACCCCAAATACCTCGGACGCGAACGGTCACGGAACACATGTGGCGGGAGTGATCGCAGCCGTCGCCGGGAATGGTGTTGGAGTGGCCGGGCTCGCGCCTGCGGCACGGATCATCCCGGTCCGGGTGCTGGACGCAAATGGATCCGGGTTCAGCAGTGATGTGGCTGATGGGATTATCTTCGCCGCCGATCAAGGCGCCGATGTGATCAACCTGAGTCTGGGCGGAACCCAGAGTAGCTCGGTGGGAGCTGCGCTGGAATACGCCCAAGGCAAGGGCGTCACAATAGTGGCCGCCATGGGAAATGAGAAGCAACGGGGCAACCCGACCACATACCCGGCGGCTGATCCTGAAACGATCGCAGTGGCCGCGACGGACGAGGCGCAGCAAGTGGCCGCCTTCTCCAACACGGGCAATCACGTTGACGTCGCGGCTCCTGGCGTCGGGATTCTCAGCACCGTTCCGGACACCAGTTATGCACGTTTCAACGGAACGTCCATGGCCACGCCACACGTCGCGGCACTGGCCGCGCTCGTGTTGGCCCGCGAACCGGGCCTGACCCCCGAGCAGATCAGATCACGAATCGCAGACACCGCCGTGGACATCGGAGCGCAAGGGTGGGACTCTTCGAGCGGGTCAGGAGTCATTGATCCAGCCGCCGCCACGGGCAAGGCTCCCGCGCCACCCTCTGCTTCACCCACACCAACACCAACACCGCCACCAAACGATCTTAGGAAGGCCAGTCCCATAGTCCCCGCGCCAGTTGCCCCGGTTGTTGCAGCCAAGCCGGAAGTGACCAAGGATCCGGAGAAGGACCAGGCCAAAAAGGGTAAGAAGGTTCGCTTCAAAGCTTCGTTTGCAGCCGCGGGTGACATTCGGGTCAACTGGCGCTTCAAACTTGCTGGAGAGAAGCGCAAGCTGCCCGGACGGGCAACGGTGAAGTCAAAGTCAGATCGCACTAAGCTGACGATCGTCGGGGTGAAGAAAAAGTGGTCTGGGGCAAAGGTTCGCGCTGAGGTCCGCAACGATGCCGGCGTCGATCGTAGCCGATGGGCGCGTATCCGGGTGCTCTGAGGTTGGCGGTAGCTGAGAACACGGTGTTGCCGCCAGTTCAATCACAAGCCAATGCCCTCCTAGCGGGTGCGCAAGCAGCCTTGAGCTGCCAGCCTGTAGCATTGAGATTGCCCGAGCCCCCGTAGCTCAGGGGATAGAGCGGTGCCCTCCGGAGGCATAGGCGCAGGTTCGATTCCTGCCGGGGGCGCTTTGTGTCTACTGGCCCAGAATCTCTTGCATCTCCGCGACCGTCTCCTGGCACAGTTCCAGAGCCTTGTTCGGATCCCCAGCGGCGGCGGCTGATGCTCCTTCTGAGGCACGCTCCCGCCAGACCTTCTGCTGTTCTGCCGTAACAGATGGGTCTTGCAGCACCTCTACGGTCAGCGCCGCGTACTGCTGGGCGCACTCGCCATAGACGCTGGCGTTATTGACGGCGTCTGGAACTGATTCCAGTGGCGTTTCGGTGTTTGAGCATGCGGCCAAGCCAGTGAGTGCGACCCCGGCCAGCAGGACCATTGCGCGTGAGGTTTTGGTCATGTTCGACGGTATCGGATGCCAGCGGCGGTCGCATGCCAGCGTTCCTGTCAGACTGGGGCGGTGCCCTCCAGCCCGTTCTCTTTCGACATCACCGCCCAGCTTCCCGACCAACTCGGTCGTAGTGGGTTTATCTCCACCCCGCACGGCACGATTCAGACCCCGGCGTTCATCCCGGTTGGCACTAAGGCCACCGTCAAGGCGGCGCTTCCGGAGGCAATGGTCGACTTGGGTGCACAGGCTGTGTTGGCCAATGCCTACCACCTTTACCTACAGCCGGGCAGTGACATCGTGGCCGAGGCCGGGGGGCTAGCCACCTTCATGAATTGGGCTGGACCCACATTTACCGATAGTGGTGGCTTCCAAGTCTTGTCGCTGGGCGCTGGCTTCAAGAAAATCTTGGCCATGGATGCCAACACGGTGCGATCCGATGAGGTTATTGCCGCCGGCAAGGACCGGTTGGCTCGCGTGGACGACGATGGCGCCACGTTCAAGTCTCACCTAGACGGCAGCATGCATCGGTTTACGCCGGAGATTTCGATGCAGGTGCAGGGGCAAATCGGGGCAGACATCATTTTTGCCTTTGACGAGTGCACAACGCTGATGAACACCCGCGGCTACCAGGAAGCCTCGTTGGAGCGCACCCAGGCATGGGCTACGCGGTGTGTTGTAGAACATGAACGATTGCGCCGGGCCGATCCAGCCAAGCCCTATCAAGCCCTGTTCGGCGTGGTGCAGGGCGCGCAATACGAAGACCTGCGTCGGCAAGCGGCCCAGGGCTTGACTCGGCTGGCACTAGACGGCTTTGGAATCGGCGGTGCGCTGGAGAAGGAGCGTCTCGGGACGATCGTACGCTGGGTTTGCGAAGAACTGCCTCGGAACAAACCCCGGCATTTGCTGGGTATCGGCGACCCTGATGACCTCTTCACGGCTGTCGAGAATGGCGCTGACACGTTCGATTGTGTGACGCCCTCCCGCATCGCCCGCAACGGGGGTGTGTACAGCGCGCGGGGCCGATTCAACATCACCACCGCCGCAAATCGCAGGGCCTTCGCGCCGATTGACCCCGACTGCGACTGCTACACCTGCCGCAACTACACCCGTGCCTACATCCATCACCTGTTGAAGGCCAAGGAGATCGTTGGACTGGTGTTGACGACGCTGCACAATGAACGCTTCATCGTGCGACTGGTCGACCAGATTCGAGCGGGCATCCGCTCGGGCGACTATCACGTCTTCAAAGCGGAGTTCTTGGGCCGCTTCTACGGCGGCTAGACCACCAGTTGATAAGTCGGTTCGCTCGCCTTTAGCTTGCGAATGACGTAGTAGGTCACCGGAAGCATGACAACTTCGACCGTGACCTTGTAGATGAACCCGACAACCAGGTAGTTGATGAAGGCCCAGCCGGTGAAGATGCCATAGAAAGCGATCATGGCGAAGACGAAAGTGTCGGCGCCCTGTCCGACGAACGAGGAGCTCAGTAACCGCACCCAAAGGCGACTCTCCTTCTCGCGCTCCTTCAACTTGACCAAGATCCAAGCGTTCAACAGTTGGCCCACGAGGTAGGCTGCCAAGCTGGCGATCACGATTCGGGGCAGAAAACCCAGAATCGCTTCGAATGCTTCCTGATTCTCCCATTCGGCTGCGGCCGGAGACACGGCCACAAGCCAAAAGATGAACGCGGCCAGAGCCGCGAGGAAGAATCCGATGTAGATGGCCCGCTTGGCCGCCTTGAGTCCGTACACCTCACTCAAGACATCGCCCAGCACGTAGACCAGTGGAAACAGGAATGCGCCGCCGTCAGTGTTGATCGGGCCGAATGAGATCGCCTTGGTAGCCCCGATATTCGAGATCAAGAGCAGCCCGCAGAAGAGGGCGACCACCGTGGCGTAGTGCCCTACCGGGACTTGCGCGTAACGTGCTGGCGCGGCGGTGTCGGGTGCCGCAGACATGGCGCCTCCAGTGTTGCTTGCGATGGCCGAGGCCGCTCTGTGCCCCGCAAGAACCATACTTCGGATGTACGGCCGCAGCTAAATCCCGCCAGTGACTTATTCGTGCCCCGAGCGGGCCCGTGAGTGATTACATGGGCTCATGCAGAACTGGCTGACCCGGATTCCGACACAACTCCCGACCCCGGACCCCGAGTCCAGCCAGAGTCCGGCCCCCGGCGTCGACTTACCAGGTTCACTGGAGGAAGCGGTTAGTGATGTCTTTTCTGCATCATGGTGGCTGACGAGCTTCGTTCCCGCCGCCATCAAGGTTGTGGCGATAGTTGCCGTGGGCTTGATTTTGCGCTGGTTGGTGTTCCGCGCCATTAATCGCACGGTTGCCAAGATGAGCGCCGCTCGGCGACGCAAGATTGAAGTCGAGTGGTCCGACGATGTGGAGCGACAGATTGACGGTCGCCGCGACATCCAGCGCGCTGAAACGATGGGGAAACTGCTTCACAACATCACGACCATCATCATCTTCACGTTTGTGGGCCTCTTGATCTTGGCCCAACTCGGATTCGACTTGGGCCCCTTGATCGCCGGCGCCGGGATTGTTGGCGTGGCGCTAGGATTTGGGGCGCAATCGCTGGTAGCAGATTTCATGAACGGCATCTTCATGTTGATGGAGGACCAGTACGGCGTCGGGGATGTTGTGGAGATTGGGGAGGCAACCGGGGCAGTGGGAACAG
>JAHZKU010000268.1 GCA_022600255.1 Actinomycetes bacterium
CTTGCTCGGGATCATCGAGGTCTTGCAGAACCAGCCGACCCATCGCCACCGCATCGTCTAGATCGTGCACCGAATAGGCGACATCATCCGCCCAGTCCATGACCTCGGCCTCCATGCACCGGGCCGTGCCGGGTGCCGGCATCCGAACCCATTCGAAAATCTCGCGATCCTGCGCATAGACCCCAAACTTGCCCCCGTCCTCCGGGCGCGGCCACGGATACTTGCTGCAAGCATCGAGTGCGGCGCGCGTCATGTTCAGTCCCGCCCCGGGGACTTTGGCCTCTAGCCGCGTCAGCACGCGGAAGGTCTGGGCGTTGCCCTCAAACCCGCCTATGTCGCGGGTGAATGCATTCAGCGCGGACTCTCCGTTGTGTCCAAAAGGCGGATGACCGAGATCATGCGCTAGGCCAGCCACGTCCACCACGTCCGCATCGCAGCCCAAGACGGCGCCGAGTTCCCTGGCAACTTGAGCGACTTCGAGGGAATGGGTCAGGCGGGTGCGTGGGATATCGGAGACACCGGTCGCCTCCACCTGGGTCTTGTCGGCTAGGCGGCGCAGCGCCGGACAATGCAGCACCCGCGCTCGATCTCGTTGGAATGGCCCCCGACGGCTGGCGCCGGCTTCTGGAATCCACCGCTGGACGTCCTGGGTCTGGTATCCACTGGGAACGACTGCACCTGATGTCACTTTTCGATTCTACGGTTCCCGCAACAACGGGACACTTGATTTCGCGCCTACCGGGATAACCGGCGTCGGTCCGGTAGCGCTGCAGCCCTCGCGATTTCGCTGGTTCTAGGCTGATCCCGAGTCAAGCTGCCAACGATCCCACAGGTAGAAGCGCAGGAGGCCCAGGGTTTCCCGGCCCACCCGCTCAAAGCTCAACGTGGAGCCATCACCACTAGCGGGGCCGCTGACGACAGTCTCAAAACCAAGGCCTTCGGCGATGGCCGACGAACGCGCCACGTGCGCCCTGTCCGAGACCACCATCAGGCTGTCCCAACCCTGGTCTGCTGCTTGTTTTGAAACTGCTTCCAAGGACTGGATCGTGTCACTGCCACTACCGATGGCAACCAGATCTTCACGCGGCATCCCCTGAGCCACCAGGTACTCCACGCCAGCTTGGGCTTCGGTGGTCTTGTCACCGGGCATTCCGCCTCCAACGGTGATGATCGTTGGCGCGACTCCTTGCCGGTAGAGGTCAGCAGCGTGGTCTAGTCGGTTGGCCAGCACCGGAGACGGGTCGCCCCAGTACTGCGCCGCTCCCAAGACGACGATGGCATCGGCGGGACTCGTGTCGTAGGCCCGGGCCGAGGCAACGACGTTTCCTCCAACCAGGAGCACCGCTGCGAGAATTCCCGCAAGCAGGAACGCAAAGAACTTAATCACGCCGGGTACCGACCTACGTCGCTCGGGCGAGCCGTAGGAGTCGCACGCATCCGAATCCCTCCTCGACCGAGTGTTCAGCGACGATGACATTCCCCAAGTGTCACTCAGGGTCTTGGATTTGACTAGGGCCGACCCACCCGTGTCCGCTATCTGGTGTCCGATCCGGAGGCGCTCAGTGATGACCGCGCAGCCTCCAAGCGCGCAACTGGGACGCGGAATGGGGAGCAGGAAACATAGTCGAGGCCCGAGTCATCAAAGAAGTGAATACTGGCCGGATCACCACCGTGTTCGCCACAGACGCCCAACTGGATATCGGGGCGCACCTCGCGACCAGCTGCAACGGCCATCCGAACCAGTCGGCCGACTCCGTCGCGATCGATTGACTCGAATGGCGACACTCCAAAAACACCTTGATCGATGTATTGGGAGAAGAAGCTGGACTCCACGTCGTCACGGCTAAAGCCCCACGTGGTTTGCGTCAAATCGTTGGTACCAAAGGAGAAGAACTGGGCGGCCTCGGCAATTTCTCCTGCCGTCAGGGCGGCTCGAGGTAGCTCAATCATCGTGCCGATAGCGAAGGACAGGTCACAACCGTGCGTTTCGGCCACCTCTGCCAGCACCTCATTCGCCTCATCAATCACTAGTTCCAGCTCCTGGATCGAGCCGACCAATGGGATCATGATTTCGGCGCGCGGATCACCTCCGAGTCGCTGCCGGAAGCAGGCGGCTTCGGCAATCGCCCGCACCTGCAACGCGAACAACCCCGGCAGGACCAGACCAAGCCGCACCCCGCGCAGCCCCAGCATGGGGTTGGATTCATGCATTCGCCGCACTGCCGCTAGCAACCGACCGCTAACTTCGCCAGACTCACCTCTTTCGGTGGCCAGGGCGTTCTCAACTGACAGATCGGTCAAGTCTGGCAAGAACTCGTGCAGCGGCGGATCCAGCAGTCGGACGGTGACTGGCAGTCCGTCCATCGCTTCCAGCAACCGCACAAAGTCCTTGCGCTGCAGGGGCAGCAGTTCGGCCAACGCAGCGTCGTGCTCCGCAGGCGAATCTGCCAAGATCAGCCGCTGCACGATCGCCTTGCGGTCGCCCAAGAACATGTGTTCGGTACGGCACAATCCAATCCCTTGCGCACCCATACGGCGAGCGCGGGCGGCGTCCTCGGGCGTATCAGCGTTAGCGCGCACGCCAAGCCGGCGTGTCTGGTCGGCGTGAGTCATGATGCGATCCACCGCCCGCACCAGCTCCGCCGTGGCCTCGTCTACACCTTCGACGGCAGCGTCAATGCCATTCTCGAAATAGTCCACCACGGCCGACGGGCGTACCGGTAGTGCACCCGCGAAAACCTGGCCGGTTGTCCCATCAATGGAGACCACATCACCTTCGACCAACTCCCGACCGTCGGGCAGGGCCATTCGCTTTGCGTCGGTATCAATCACCAACGCCTCAGCACCACACACAGCAGTTTTGCCCATCCCCCTAGCCACCACGGCCGCGTGCGAGGTCTTGCCACCACGCGACGTCAGCACACCAGTGGCGGCGACCATGCCGGACAAGTCATCCGGATTGGTCTCACGACGAACCAGGATCACGTCGTGTCCTTGTGCCGTCTTTTCCACGGCTACCGGACTGGTGAAAACGATCTCACCAACCGCAGCCCCCGGCGACGCATTCATCCCGGTGGTGATCAGGTCATGGGTGTCGGAGTGATCAAACTGCGGGAACAACAACTGGGCCAGTTGCGCCCCTGTCACTCGACGAACGGCCTCATCCATGTCGATCAGGCCTTCATCAACCAGTTGAACAGCGATCCGGAACGCCGCGCCCGGTGTGCGCTTGCCGACCCTGGTCTGCAGCATCCAGAGCTTCCGGCGCTCCACCGTGAACTCGATGTCGCACAAGTCTGCGTAGTGCTCCTCGAGGCGATGCATGATCTGCATCAACTCGCTGTAGGAGCCAGGGTCGGACTCCCCCAGCGCGCTGAGTGGCAGGGTATTGCGGATCCCGGCCACGACATCTTCACCCTGGGCATCGGGAAGATAGTCTCCGTAAATCCCACGAGATCCGGTTCCTGGGTCACGGGTGAACGCCACGCCGGTGCCGGAGCCTTCGCCGACGTTGCCGAATACCATCAGTTGGACGTTCACGGCCGTGCCGAGATCGCTGGGAATCCGCTCTTGGCGGCGATACAACCTGGCCCGTTCGGTGTTCCATGAATCAAAGACTGAACGAATCGACATTCCGAGTTGCTCGCGCGGATTCTGCGGAAAAGGCTTGCCGGTTTCCGGATCTATTTTCGTACATTCACCTCGCTCCGTGCCTCGATTGCCATTGTACCCAA
>JAHZKU010000027.1 GCA_022600255.1 Actinomycetes bacterium
CATCATGCGTTTGCCTTGCGGCTGCAACTCGCCTAGTTGCAGTGGGTGAGTCCCAGTCCCCACGATCCATTTGTGTTTAGAAACCGCCTGTAGCTGACCTGGTGATAGCAAAACAGACTCTTCATGCATTCGCAGCGGCCCCAGTTTCACCCGTTGCCCAGCTAGGTGCGACCACGCCCCCGGGTCCGGGGTACAGGCACGCACTTGGCGATCAACGGCTAGGGCGGGGTCGGTCCAGCAGACCTGAGCATCAGCCACGGTGATCTTTGGTGCCAGCGAGACCCCATCATCGCTTTGGGCCACGGCCTGCACCCGGCCGCTCTGGATCCCATCCAACGTCGCAACCATCAGCTCAGCACCGCTCCGCGCCAGCCGGGACAATAGCTCACCGCTAGTGTCGGTGTTCAGGATCGCCTCGGTGAGGGTGCCGAAGACCGGACCGGTATCCAAGCCAGCCTCGATCCGGAACGTGCTGGCCCCGGTGATGTCGTCGCCGTGCCAGATCGCGTGCTGAACCGGGGCGGCCCCGCGCCAAGCCGGCAGCAGGGAGAAGTGGAGGTTGATCCAGCCGTGCGTCGGGATCGACAGGAGTTCGGGCGGCAATAACGCGCCATAGGCGACCACGGGGCAGGCATCGGGGGCTAGCGAGCCCAACTCCTGCCAGAACTCCGGGTCCTTGGCCGACTGCGGTTGCAGCAGCGGGATGTTGGCATCCCTGGCCAGTTGTGCCACTGGCGACATCGTCAACCGCCGACCGCGCCCCGCGGCGGCATCTGGCCTAGTCACGACCCCGACGACGTCGTGGCGCGAACCTAGAAGACTCTGCAGCGTTGCCACCGCAGGTTCGGGAGTCCCGGCAAATACTAGGCGCACTTAGTAGCGCCGATCCGTGATCTTGTGCGGACTCTGCTTGATGGTGATGTTCTCCTTGCCGAACCAGTCCGATTCCCGGATGGCTTTCATGACCTCTTTACGCTGTTCTGGGTCGAGTCGGTCAATGAACAAGATGCCATCTAGGTGGTCTGTCTCGTGCTGGACCGCGCGCGAAAGCAGTTCGGTGCCCTCGATCGTTACCGGATCACCGTGCATATTGAACCCCTTGGCAACCACGCCGTAGGCGCGGGGAGTATCGGCGAAAATTCCCGGTAGGGATAAGCAACCTTCTTCGCCGTCCTGCATCTCCTCAGTCAGGTCTAGGCTCGGATTCACCAAATGGCCCAGTTCCCCATCGACGTACCAGGTGAATACCCGCAATCCGACACCCAGTTGTGGTGCGGCGAGTCCTGCGCCGGGAGCTTCCAACATGGTGTCTTCCAGATCGGACACCAACCGCCGCAACTCCTTGTCAAAGGTCTCCACGGGGGCGGCCGGCATCCGCAGGGCGGGGTCGCCGAACAGTCGGATCTGTCGTAGTGACACGTTGCTCTCCTTCTTGGCTAAGGACTGACTTCCCTCGTTACTGACGCGGGTTGCCGTTCCAGATGGCCCAGCGCCCAAATCGGCCAAGATGATGGCCCGCTGCTGGCAAGCGTGACGGCGCCACCCACGTTCACTCTAGGATGACACAAAGCACAGCCAAACCGGTTGGCTAAGATCATGCCTCACCGAGCAGCGATTGATTGTGCGGTCATGGCCCGTCTGGATGCCCCGGTGGCTGGTGCGACGGCAGCGTTGAGACGCTCATGACGGTCGGCGCTGTCATCGCCGCTACCCCAAATCCGTGGGATCCACCTGCACCCGTACCGGTTCGCCCAACTTCGCTGTGGCTCGACGCACCACCGCAGCGCGCACGGCTGCCACCAGGGCCGCCCCATCCCGCGCGGTCAGCAGCATGTCTACCGTGGCCGTCTCGGGGTTTGGGCGTGGGCCTAAGGCCTCAAGCTCCAGGTCAGTGGGGAGATCGTCCACCAGCGCAGACACGCTCAGCTCTGGGCCAGTCAACTTCACCAACCGTACGGCGGGGGGAAGCCTCAGCTCACGACGTTCGAGCAACTCCCGCTCTGCCGCGCCCGCCGGGTCCCATCGGATGAGCGCTTGGAGTGCGGGTTCATCCGGGGGTAGCCCCACGCGCAACGGGGCCCCGGGCCGCAGATGCCGAGCGGCATTACACCACCGCCGGAACGCCTCTTGTTGAGCCTGGGCGCCCGCTCGCCAAAGGTCAGATTGCGCGTCAGGTAGGAACCCAGCGGTGTAACCGAGCTCCGTTGTCGGCTCCATTCCAGCTGTGGCCACCACGATCGTCGGACTGTCTTGGACCAGGGCAATCGGATGCTCGGCCGTGGACGACTGGATCGGGAATCCGGGCAACAGTCTGCCCAACTCGTGCGCTGTGCGACCGGCCCCAATCCCGACGGAGCGCAACTGCGTCCCAGCGCACTCGGCACATCGCCAACCCTGCGTATCGGCCCCGCAGTTGCGACAACACAGCAGTTGATCGTCCCCCGGCTTGTTGGTGAGCGCCAGGTTCAGCTGGCAGTGCCGGCAGGTAGCCACGGTGCGACAGCGCTGACAGGCCGAAACGGGAATGTAGCCCGAGCGAGCCACCTGAACCAGCACCGGCCCGGTCTGGAGCCCAACGCGCAAGTCGGCCACAGCGCTGGGCGACAGCCGGGTTGCGGTGTCAAACGGAGATCGGTCGGAGTCCTCAGTGGCCGAGACGACGGGTCTGAGCCGGCGAATCATGTCTCGGCTGGGCGCTAGGTCCTGAAACCAGCCGGTCTCTACCCAGCGCCGGGTTTGCGGAGACTGGGCATAACCCAGAGTGAGAAGGGGAACTTGCTGCAGGTGACTTCGGAGCGCCAACACGTCTCTGGCGTGAGGATAAGGCGCCCGCAACTCGGCATAGTTGGGATCACCGTCATCCCACATCAGCAGTAGACCCAGATTCGGATGTGGGGCGAAGGCCGCCCCTCTGGTCCCGAGGACCAGTCGGGGACGTCCCGAGAGCACGTCGAGGTAGTTGGCGTATCGTTGCGCCGGCCCCAGATCTGCCCGCAGAATCGCGATCGACTCCGAGGGGATGGCCGCGGCCACCAAATGCTCCCGGAGCGTCGCCACGTCTCGAAAGTCCGGCAGAAGGACGATCGCGGCTTGATCTTCAGGTCTACCAGCCAGGATGGCTGCGGTGATGGCAGCTTGCCACGGCTGGCTCGGTGGAACGTTCCAGTTCGCTCTGGGAATGGGGGGTGCGGCGGCCAACCGAGCCGCGTCGTGATGCACTAATGGGCTGGACTGCACCGCCTTCAGGAAATCACTAACCTCGCGGGGCCACGTGTCCCCACTGCTCTCCAGATCAGGCGCTGCGGGCCAACGAATCGCGTCCCAGTCGGCATCGGGTCGAGCCAGAAATCTTGCTTCCGTGGCGGCGTGCCGAGCAGGAACGGCCAGCCGAACGACGTCCCACAATGAACCCGCGTAGTGAGTGGCGACTGCGCGGGCGAGGTCGAGTATCGCCTGCGGCAGCACCTGGACTGGCGAGACCACCGCCACCAGCGGTAGCAGCCGACCCTGATAGGAGGAACGATCATTTACCGACGCAATGAAACCAGTGTGTGCCACACCCGCCATCCGGATCCGAACACGGACCCCTGGCTGCGCCTGCGCCT
The DNA here is from genome assembly GCA_022600255.1 of Actinomycetes bacterium. Taxonomy (GTDB): domain Bacteria; phylum Actinomycetota; class Actinomycetes; order S36-B12; genus JAHZKU01. The sequence goes on from JAHZKU010000027.1 coordinate 3,606, forward strand.
CCAACACTGGCGGAATCGCGTAGTCGAAGAGCCGATCTAGGTGTGGCAGCGGCGAATCGACCAAGACTTGGGCGTATCGCTGCGACCGGCCGGTCGGCTTGGGAACAGCCGGCTTGAGCCCACCGCGTGGGCCAAGCAACGGCAGTTGATCGTCGCCGATCAGCCTGCCACCGCTGCAGCCAACGCGTCCGCCCGGTCGGTGCGCTCCCAAGTGAAGTTGGGGAGTTCCCGGCCAAAGTGACCGTATGCGGCAGTTTCCCGGAAGATGGGCCGTTTCAAGTCCAGGGCGTCGATGATCGCTGCGGGACGCAGGTCAAAAACGGACTGCACGGCCGCAACGATCTGATCGTTCGGCACCTTACCGGTGCCAAAGGTCTCCAGGAACAAACCCACCGGCTGCGCCTTTCCGATTGCATAAGCGACTTGCACTTCACACTTGTCAGCCAAGCCAGCCGCGACAATGTTCTTGGCAACCCAACGCATGGCATAGGTAGCGGAACGATCCACCTTGGAAGGATCCTTACCCGAGAAGGCACCTCCGCCGTGACGGGCCATCCCACCATAGGTATCCACGATCACTTTCCGTCCGGTGAGCCCAGCGTCACCCATCGGGCCGCCGATCTCGAACTTGCCGGTGGGATTCACCAGCACGCGGGCACCCGTGGCGTCGATGTCGTAGTCATCCAAGACAACATCGATGACGTGCTTGCGCAGGTCGGGGGTCAACAGCCCGTCCAGACTGATGTCCTTGGCGTGCTGGGTGGACACAACCACAGTGTCGACCCGCACTGGGCGATCGCCGTCGTACTCCACGGTCACTTGAGTCTTGCCGTCTGGACGCAGGTAAGGCAGCACACCATCGTGACGAACACGAGACAACGTCTCAGACATCGAGTGTGCCAGTGAGATGGGTAGTGGCATGAGGGCGTCGGTGTCCCGGCACGCATAGCCGAACATGAGACCTTGGTCGCCGGCACCCTGTAGGTCCAGCGGATCAGCACTCTGGTCTACCCGCTCTTCGTAGGCATCATCGACCCCCTGAGCAATGTCTGGTGACTGCTTGCCGATGGATACCGAAACGCCGCATGACTCCCCATCAAAACCCTTCACAGAGGAGTCGTATCCGATGTCTAGGACAACCTCGCGCACGATGTCGATCACATCGGCGTAGCCCGCTGTTGTCACTTCACCGGCTACGTGGACCTGGCCGGTGGTGAGCATCGTCTCCACCGCGACCCGGCTGGCGGGATCCTGTCGCAGCAGATCGTCCAAGATGGCATCACTAATCTGATCTGCCATCTTGTCGGGGTGGCCTTCGGTGACCGACTCTGATGTGAATAGCCGCTTTGACATCTACCAATACCTCCAGGTTGGGTGGTTGGAGATCAATCGCACTGAATCTCCGCAGACTCCCATAAATCCGTTTGCAGAGCAGTTTAGGCCCTGCCGCCAAAGCCTACGACACCGGTAGGGCGCTGTGGTTCTGATCAGGGATTCTGGCGCGGCGCGCAGACAACATCCCAAATCTGGTTCGCGACGATGGTCTTGTCCGCGCGCGGCGTTTGGGTTGCTGAACCCGCAGCGGCTAAGACGGTGACCTGATTGTTGTCCGAGCCGAAGGCTAAGTCGTCGGATACATCGTTGACCACCAAGAAGTCACATTGCTTGCGCGCAAGTTTTTGCTGGCCCAACTCCAAGACCGAGGCCTGGGCATCCCCTGTCTCGGCCGCAAACCCCACGATTGTCTGATCAGCGGCGCGGCGCCCAACGAGGTCGGCCAAGATGTCCGGGTTTTGCACCAAGTCCAGCGTAAGGCCAGCATCCGCCGTCTGTTTCTTGATCTTCGTGTCGGCCGCGGATTCTGGCCGGAAGTCCGCAACGGCCGCCGCCATCACCACAATGTCGGCATCAGCACAGGTGCTGATCATTGCATCCTGCAACTGGGCCGCGGTTTGTACCGAAATTGTTTGCACCCCTGGCAGTTCGGGCAGCGTGATGTTGGCACTCACTAGGGTGACGTCCGCACCACGTACCAAAGCCGTCGCGGCCAACGCGTGACCCATCTTCCCGCTCGAGTGGTTCCCTAAGTATCGGACCGGATCCAGCGGTTCTTGGGTCCCGCCGGCAGAAATCACCACGCGCTGTCCCTGCATATCCGGTTCGCTGATTCCAGCCAACTGTGCCGCGGCGACCGCGTAAATGGCCGCAATGTCGGGCAGGCGCCCCGGGCCAGTATCCGAGCCCGTCAACCGACCAGAATCGGGCGGCAGCACGAGGTGCCCGCGCGACTGCAGCGTGGCCACATTGTGCTGGGTGGCCGGGTGCTCCCACATCTCAGTGTGCATCGCAGGTGCGAAGATAATCGGGCAACGAGCCGTGAGCAGGGTGTTGGTCAGCAGATCGTCCGCTAGGCCGGTCGCGGCCTTGGCCAGCAAATTGGCTGTTGCCGGTGCCACCACCAGCAGGTCGGCTTCTTGGCCCAAGCGCACGTGGGGAACATCCGCGACACTCTCCCAGACCGAACTCGAAACAGGATTACCGCTTAACGCCGCCCAAGTTGGTGCTCCGACAAACTCCAGAGCCGATTCGGTGGGGATCACCTGAACCGAGTATCCGGACTCCTTGAAGAGGCGAACGAGACCACAGACCTTATAGGCGCTGATGCCCCCGGCCACACCCACCACAATCTGTTGATCGGCGGGAACGTCCGGGGCGGACAAGGGAGTCACAGGACCATTTCAGCGCAACGATGGGGCTGTTGTCACTCGGAGTCTTCGACCGGCAGTTCCGTGATCGTGGTTTCGATAGTTTCGTCGAGCCCGCTGATCTCATCGACGACATCCTCAACGGCGACCTCTGCAGCCGCGGCCTGAGCGCGAGCAGCTGCCTCGGCCGGGTCTTCAGTAGAGGCAACCAACAGTCCAGCGTGAATCTCCCGCAATGCGATGCTCATGGCCTTCTCCTGCGGGTGCGCCTCCACCAGAGGGCCGACGTACTCCAGTGCGTACTCGCCGACCTGTGAGTAGTACCCAGTGATCTGGCGGGCCCGTCGGGCGGCGTAAATCACCAGCGAATACTTGGACTCAGTAGAGGTGAGCAACTCATCGATAGAGGGATGGGTGACACCTTCGGGGCGCATGCTCATGTTTTGTCCTGTTCTGCTGGCGGAATCTGTGGTTCAGATTCGCTGGCATCGTATTGCGGCGGTGTTTCTTGTTGGGATTCGTTTGCGGAGCATCGTCCGCGGTTTGATCCATCGTCCTAGGCTGGAGTGGTGGCTTCACACGTTGGTCTCTGATGCTTCCTGTGGGCCTCTGCCGAGTGAGTCCCTCGATCAGAAACTCACACAAACCTCCGGTCCAAACTCATAGTCTACTGCCCGTCCAGCAAGTCTACCAATTCGCTGGCCGTGGCCCCGATGTCTTCGTTGACCAACACATAGTCGAACTCCGACTCGGCCGCCAGTTCATGCCTGGCTGTGGCAAGTCGGCGCTCAACCACCTCGCTTGGCTCCGTGCCACGGCCGATCAACCTTTCGCGCAGGTCGGCCATGCTCGGTGGCCGGATCAGCACCAGCACGGCCGTGGGGAAAGCTGCGCGCACTTGGCGGGCCCCCGCAAGTTCAATCTCCAAGATCACATTCCGCCCGCTCGCCAAGTTCTGGTCCACTGGTTCCCGGGCGGTGCCGTACAAGTTATCGGCATACTCAGCCCACTCGAGAAACCCACCGCTGGCAACCTCGCGCTCGAAGTCAGCCTTGGTCACGAAAAAATACTCCCGACCCTCCTGCTCGGCGGGCCGCGGCTGACGAGTGGTCGTCGAGATAGAGGTCCACGTTTCCGGGCGCTGGGCGATCGCCGCCGCAATCACCGAGCCCTTACCCACACCGGAGGGACCGGAGACGACGATGAGACGCCCCAGCCGCCGGGCTTGCTCGTCACCGGTCGGCTTCACAAGCCCAACACGGCTGTGAGCTTGCGCACCTGTACGGGGCCGAGCCCCCGGATTCGGCGGTTCCCGTTGATCCCAGCCGCAACTAGGCCGGCGTCGGCCGTCGCTGGTCCCACGCCCGGGACGGCCAAGATCACCTCTCCGACCCGCAGTTTTGCGGCGGATCGGCCCTCGGTGGTATCCGTGCGAGAAAGGGCCAGTAGCTCGGCGAAGGGCAGCTCGCCTTGACTGACTTGCCGTTTCAACTCAACGCGGATTCTTCTGGCTAGGGCCGCCTGCTCTCGGGCCGCTGCCCGTTCCGAAGCTGTGAGAGTTGGAGGCACACCCGGAGGCTAGCACTGCGCCGAGACCGGACTGTTCCCCGCTACCGCACCGCCAGCGCCACGCCGGCCGGACAAAGCGGCCGTGTCGACTCAATCAGCGCCGCAAACCCATCGCCGCGTAGGCGTCGGCGACCTTGGCGCCTGCGACCGCCTGCGCCTTGGCGGCCCCGGCATTCATGATGTCATCCAAGGTGGCGGGGTCTGCCAAGTACTCCCGGGTCGCCGTCGCGACCGGGACCGCAAAACTCACCACAGCATCGGCCACCGCCCCCTTGAGCGCGCCATACCCTGACCCAGCGAACTGACCCGTGACCTCCGGAATGCTGCTGTTGGTGAGAGCCGCCAGAATCTCTAACAGATTCGCCACGCCTGGCTGTTCTTGAGGATCGTAGGCGACGACCCCAACCGAGTCGGTGACCGCCCGTTTGATCTTCTTTGTCAGGGCTTGCTGCGTCTCCAGCAACTCCAGACATCCGGGCGGGGCCGATTTGCTCATCTTGGCGGTAGGTGTCTGCAGGTCAGCGACCCGGGCCGCACCCTTTAGGATCAGGGGTTCTGGCACCACAAAGGTCTCACCGAAACGCGCGTTGAACCGCTGTGCTAGGTCGCGCGTCAACTCCAAGTGCTGGCGCTGGTCCTCCCCCACCGGCACGACGTCCGCCGAGTACGCCAAGATGTCCGCGGCTTGCAGGATTGGGTAGGTGAACAAGCCAACACTGGCGTTGGACGCGCCAGACTTGGCGGACTTGTCCTTGAACTGGGTCATGCGGCTGGCTTCACCGAAACCGGTGATGCATTGCATCAGCCACGCCAACTCCGCGTGCGCCGGCACTTGGCTCTGCACGAAAATGGTGGACTTTGCCGGGTCGACACCTAGGGCTAGGAGTTGGGCGAAACTCGTTCGCGTGCGCTCGAGCAGGACCTCTGGGTCCGTGGGTACCGTAATGGCATGCAGGTCCACAACCGCGTAAAAGGCCTCGGAGGTGTCCTGCAGGGTTACCCAGTTCCGGAGCGCACCTAGATAATTGCCCAGGTGGAACGAATCGGCGGTTGGTTGGATACCGGAGAGTACGCGCTGCATCGTCCCATTCTGCCGACCACCGGCCCGGGCTAGAACACCGGCTCGCATTTCACTGCGGCTGCGGTCCTGGCCCCGCGGCTACCTGGGTCCCTCACCCGGAGCAGAAGTCTGGCTCTCTGGGGCCAAGACCGACCGCTGGGTGACTCTTGCTTAACGGTTAGGCCGGAGCAGCGGTCAGGATTGAAGGCGGTTATTCGATCGACTCGTCCGGCCCAGAACGGCTCCCGTCCGACTCACTAGCGCGATTGCTGTCCCCTGATCCGGCTGACTCGGCGGGTAGCGGTTCCACCAGAATGCGATCAATCCGGCGTCCATCCATGGCAAGGACTGTGAATGCATGACGTTGCACCTCAAGTCGATCCCCCAGCTTGGGGAGCCGACCCAGCCGGTCCACGAGGAAACCTGCCACCGTTTCATAAACACCGTCGGGCAGGACCAGGCCAGTCTCTTCGGCGAAGTCCTCCAAGTTCATCCGACCCTCAACCTCACGATCGCCAACAAGACTCGGGGTCTGCGGGCCGGTGTCCTGGTCGTACTCGTCCCGGATATCTCCGACGAGCTCCTCCACCAAATCCTCCAAGGTGACGATGCCGTCCGTACCCCCGTACTCATCCTCCACGATAGCCATGTGATGCCCGCCGTCCCGCATTTCGTTGAGTGCAGGGATGACCCGCTTGGTTGCGGGAAACCGAGCGATAGGACGCAGCAGTGTCCCCACCCGACGGGAGGACTCCCGCTGCGCAGGATCCAACAGATCACGAACGTGGACGAACCCGATCACGTCGTCCGGACCGCCACGCATCAGCGGGTAACGCGAGTGCGGGCTACCAGACACTTGCTGCGCGGCCAGTGCCACAGTCGTGGCTTCCAGCATGAAGGCGACCTCCGTGCGCGGAATCATCACTTCGCGCAGCTCCCGCTCGCCTGCAGCGAAGACGTCATCGATCAAGGCTCGCTCCTGCTCGGAGAGCTCGGCGTGCGAAGCGACCAACCCGCGCAGTTCCTCTTGGGAAATCCGCTCCCGGCCCACTTCTGGATCACCGCCGAGGAGGCGCACAACCGCATCGGTGGACACCGAAAGCAGCCAAATGAACGGCTTGGCGATGCGGGCTACGACATCAACGGGACCAGCCACAAACAAGGCGATCGACTCCACACGCTGCAAGGCCAGTCGCTTGGGCGCAAGTTCGCCCAACACCAGTGACAAGTACACGATCAAGATCGTGACTAGGACAAAAGCCAGCGTGTTGGCTAGGCCATCGGAAAGCCCCCACTCGACGAAGGTCGGCGCTATCTCCGGGGCGATCCGAGAGGCTCCAAAACCGGCCGATAGGAAACCCGCCAGGGTGACCCCCACTTGTACGGCGGCCAAGAACCGGTTCGGATCAGAAGCAAGCGTGACCAGTCGGGCGGCCCGCTTGGACTTGCCACCGGACAACTTCTCCAACTGGCTGTCGCGCAGCGATACTAGGGCCATCTCAGAGGCCGCGAAGAATCCCCCAATCAGGACGAAGAGCAGGACGACTGCCAGGTTCACCCAGATCTCACTCATCGCGCATCACCGCAGCTGTTGGTTGCGCGTGGAAGGCCATGGAAACAACATAGCCGGATGCGGACTTGGTGACACACTCGCTGCCCTCCGAAACGAAGCCAGGCCGGCGGCAGGCTGGGCCCGCGAGCTCAGGCCGTGGCGGCAGCTCAGCGACGATCAGATGCGGCATTCCTGCCAGTCTTCGCAGGCGGTGCCACGGCCTCATCCGCGAAGTCGACCACGACGGCCGCATGATCGCTCCACCGCTCATCCCAGGACGGCGGCTTGTCGATCGCGTGGTCCGAAGCCCGCTCTGACAAAGATGGGGTGGCCCATATCGCATCGATGCGCCAACCTGAATCATTGTCAAACGCCCGACCCCGCTGCGACCACCAGGAGTACGGGCCGGGACGCAGACCAGTCAGTTGGCGGCCGACATCTACCCAACCTTGCCCCTGCCAAGTATCCAGAACAGCCCTTTCTTCGGGCAGAACACCAGAGGACCCCCGCCGACCTTTCCAATTCTTCAGATCGATGTCTTGGTGGGCAATATTGAGATCACTCGCAACCAGAGCGTCGGGGCCACTGTCGGTGCC
>JAHZKU010000269.1 GCA_022600255.1 Actinomycetes bacterium
CGGACATATCGCCACCCTTCGGACAGATATGTCTCGGTGAGATTTCCACAAGTTCACATTCAGTAAACAGGGCATGACAGAGGGAGACAGGATGAGTCAGAAGCGCGGATTGGGCAAAGGCTTGGGGGCCTTGATCCCCTCGGGCGGTGTCAAGATTGCTGCTGGGACTAACACCAACGTGGAACAGCAGCCTGCCGTTGCGTTAGAGCCCAACCGCGTCGAACCCAGCGCTCCAAGTGAAACACCCGTGGTGGACCTCACCACAGGTGGTGACGCCGCAGCACCGAATGTCCCACTTGGGATTCAGTTTATTGAAATCGCGGTGGACGCAGTCGAGGCCAACCCGCGCCAACCTCGCACGGTTTTCGACGAGGAGCCGTTGAACGAGTTGGCTCTGTCGATTCAAGAGATTGGTTTGCTCCAACCCATCGTCGTGCGGGCACACGGCAGTGGCTACGAACTCATTGCAGGGGAACGCCGCCTTCGCGCGACGAGGAGTCTGGGTTACGCCACGATTCCTGCCCTGGTTCGTGAAACTGATGACGATGCCATGCTCCGCGACGCCTTGTTGGAGAATCTACATCGCGCCCAACTCAATCCTCTGGAAGAAGCCGCCGCCTACGAGCAGCTGATGAGCGACTTTGCATGCACACAGGAAGAACTCGCCGCCCGGATCGGCCGTTCCCGGCCCCAGATCAGCAACACCCTGAGACTGCTGCGGTTACCACCGGCCGTGCAGCGTCGGGTGGCGGCTGGGGTACTCAGCGCAGGGCATGCCAGGGCATTGTTGAGTTTTCCGGACGCGTCCGCGATGGAGGAGATGGCCAGCAAAGTGGTGGCCGAAGGCCTGAGCGTTCGGGCCTTGGAGGAGTTGGCCATTATGGCGAACGCCGCCGCGGGGGATGAGGATCAGGAGCCGAAGCGGCGTCGGAAAGCCAAGGTGACCCCCGTGGAGTATCGCGAAGCCGCTGATCGGCTAGGAGACTACCTGGAGACTCGGGTCCGGATCGATGGGACCAGTCGGCGCGGCCGCCTCGTTGTGGATTTCAGTGATGTCACAGACCTGAGCCGCATTATCGATCTCATGGGCGTCGCCCAGGAGTCCTGAGCTGGCTCACTGCTGCGTTCCCACCGCGCACTGGCGCCGTACATCGTGGCACGGGTGTTCCGCGCGGCCGGTCGGACCCGGGCCCGTACCCGCGCAGGTGGCACTACCGGTCGATAGCCTGGGCGACCAGTTTGGCAAAAACCCCACCAGTAGTGAGCCCAGCGGCGCTTAAGGCCTGCGGCAGCAAGGACGTCTCGGTCATTCCCGGGGCGACGTTGGCCTCAATGAAGAACACCTCATCGTCGGAGACAATGAGATCAACTCGAGAGTAGTCCCGCAGCCCGAACTGGGCGTGAACGGCCCGAGCGATATCGGCGGCCGCCTCGGTTTGCGCTTGTGTGAGGCGAGCTGGAGTGAAGAACTCCGTCATACCGGCGATGTAGCGAGCGTTGTAGTCGTAGATTCCGCCGTCTGGGACGATCTCCACGGCGGGCAGGACGACGAGTTCGTTGTCCAACTCGATGACGCCGACGGCGATCTCAACACCGGAGACGAACTGCTCCACAAGCGCTACGTCGCCGTAGGCGAACGCGCCAACCATGGCGGCCGGTAGTTCGGCGGCAGCGTGGACTGTCGATGCCCCCAAACTGGATCCGCCCTTTGCTGGCTTGACCATCAGGGGCAGTCCGAGTCGAGCCACCACCGCACTGAGCAAGGGGTCTGCCCCCAACTCTCGGAACATCGCGTGGGGTAGCGCTACATCCGCCGGTGTTGTTAGGCCCATCCCCGAGGCAATCGCCTTGGCGACAGGTTTGTCGAAGGCGAGGCGTGCCGCTGCGGGGGCGGAGCCGACGTAGGCAAGGTCGAGGGTGTTCAGAACGTCACCCAGAGACCCGTCCTCACCGGCGGCCCCGTGCAGCAACGGCAGCACGCAGGCGGGCGGGTCTTCGGTCAGCTGGCTCAGGAGTTGCGAATCGACGTCAGACACCGCCACGGACAATCCTTCCGCGCGCAGCGCCTCAGCGACCCGCCGTCCCGAGCGGATGGACACATCTCGCTCCGGGGAGAGGCCGCCACAAAGTACCAGCACGTCAGGGTGCGTCACGATTTCCTCCATGGCTAGTCCTTATGCAATGTCAGGGGTCGGAATCCCACTGCCGTGGGGATGATGCAGCGTGTTGGTAGTTCCGAATGTCTGACCGATCTCGATCTCAGTTTCGATCACGCTCGCCAGCCGGCGCACCCCTTCCCGAATCCGCTCGGGCTCGGGGTAGCAGTAGGACAACCGCAGGTTTTGGGCGCCGTCGCCGTTGTCAAAGAACCCAGTACCGGGGACGTACGCAACCAACTCGGAGATGGCCCGGGGCAACATGGCCGTAGCGTCCAACCCCTCCGGTAGTGTCACCCAGGAATAGAATCCACCGGCCGGAACAGTCCAGTGCGTGCCAGGTGGCATCAACTGCTGTAACGACTCCAGGAGTGCGTCCCTGCGGTCGCGATACAAACCGCGGAACACGTCAACTTGCTCCCGCCAAGGCTCGTTGCCCAAGTACTCAGACACCACGGACTGGGTGAAGTTGGAAGGGCAGAGCACCGCGGCCTCGGCCGCCAACACCAACTTCTCCCGAATACCGTGTGGGGCAACTGCCCACCCAACGCGGAGTCCGGAGGCGATCGTTTTTGAAAACGACCCGAGATACACCACTTGATCGGAGTCCCGCGCCCGGATGGCAGTGGGAACAGCGCCATCAAACCCCAGGAGGCAGTAGGGATCATCCTCCAGAATCAACAACCCTTCCCGTTGGGCGATCTCCAACACCTGATCTCGGCGGGACTGGGTCTGGGTGACACCGGCAGGATTGTGATAAGTCGGCACTGTGTAGATCATCTTGGGCCGCCGCCCGGACGCCCGGACCGCCGCAATCGTCTCGGCCAACGCCTCAGGGATCATCCCATCGTCGTCCATCGCGACATGTTCGACGTCGCATTGGTAGGAACGGAACACACTAAGCGCCCCAACGTAGCTCGGTGCCTCGACCAGAACTACATCACCGGGATCGCAGAAGACCTTGGTGACCAGGTCAAGCGCCATTTGGCTGCCGGTCGTGACCACGACATCATCGGGGTGAGCGCTCACTCCAGTGTCGGACATGACGTCCAAGATCTGCCCGCGGAGCGTGAGGTCGCCTTGTCCGCTGCCATATTGCAGGGCGTAGGAGCCTTGATCGCGGATCATCTTGGCGACGGAATCGGCGATGGACTGTAGCGGCAGGGCAGAAACGAACGGCATGCCGCCGGCTAGGGAAACAACCTCGGGCCGAGATGCGACCGCGAACAGGGCCCGGATCTCAGAGGCGGTCAACGACTGCGCACGCACCGCGTATTCGTCGATCCAAGGATCTAGTCTGGAGCCCTTCGGCGATTGCGCTTCCACGATCCGTTCCCTTCCGGCGCCTTTCCCGACCACCGAGGTTGCGGCATGCCGAGTTTGGACAGTTGTCCACTGTAAACGCTCTACTCACTCTACGATGCACGAGTGAGAATCACCTTCTCAAAGTCTGAGCGTTCTTGGCTCGTCCTGGCATTTGTCGCGGGTTGCACAGCGGGATTCTGGCTGTCCTTGATTCGACCAAAGGCGCGCAGCCCTTATCGACGCAAGTTGGACGAAGAGATCAAGCAGGCCCGCGCGGAGCGCAGAAAAGCCGGATTGCCGGTGTGAGCAGCGATCAGATCACATGTTCGGGTGCGAAGAACTGCTCGATGGCATCAGCGATCGCCACAGCGAGCGTCTCCACGAAACTGCGGTCTTCGAGCATGTTGCGGTCCTTTGCATGGGACACGTTGCCACACTCGATGCGCACGGTGGGCATCTGGGTTAGGCGCAAGATATCCCAGGTACGTGGCCGTGGTTCGCGATGTTGCAGCGCCGTTCGAGTGGAGATGCCCTCCTGAATAATGCTGGCCGCGAGTTGGCCGGGCACGGAGTATCCGCTGGCTGAGTGGCCGTAGTAGTAACTGGTGACGCCGGAGGGTTGCTGCGGATCCGAGCAGAGCGTTAACGAAAGTACGAGGTCGGCGGCGACTTCATTGGCAAACTGGGCTCGCTCGGAAGCGGTCTCGGCTTCCGCCTCACCAGCAAGTGAACGCGTGGCCATTACCTGGGTACCCAACGCGACGAGGCGGCCCTCAACACGACTCGCCAACTCAGCCATGATCTCTGACTCGCTCTTTGGGGAAAGCCCGGTGAGCCGGTCCTTGGCGGACGGGTCTAGCACCACCAGTTTGCCGGCGATCCCCGTTCGGAGTTTGGGTAAGGCGTACTTCTCGCGCACTGAGTGAGCTGATTGTTTGCCGACAGTTTTGCGGAGTCGGCCCAATGCTCGAAATGTCGCCGGACCACAAACGCCATCGGTGGGAATGCCGGTGTTGCGCTGAAACTCGCGCAACGCGGCTTCTGTGAGCGGGCCCATGTGCCCGTCGATGCGACCGCAATCGAATCCCATGGCACTGAGCCGGGCCTGCAAGTCCGAGATGTCCTCACCCACGGTCGGATGGGCCGCAGCGTAGGACAGTACGCGATCACCCAGACGCCAGCGGGCCTCCTCCAACCGCCGAAAGGTTTCGGGGCCAACGATGCCGTCCACCGTGATTCCGCGGGCATCCTGAAACTCTTTGACCGCCGCCACGACGTCCGCATCGAATTCAGCACTCACCAGAGCGGTCGTTGCCCATTCGGCTGGCTCGGCGTGCTCGGCCGGTTGTGCGGCCCGCAAGGGATCATCGTCCTGATGGTCTTGGGCGTACTGCGATCCCGGCAGGAGCCCCAGACGGGCGAGACGGGCGCGCACCTCGGCCACGGCCGGACCGCGATCTCCTTGGCGGATGACGATTGCTGTCAATGTCGATCCCCCAAGGTCTAGAGGAACTCAGCCAAGTCTTTCAGTAGTGCCTGCTTTGGCTTCGCTCCCACAATCTGCTTCACCACTTTGCCATCTTTGTAGACGTTCAGAGTGGGGATAGAAACAACACCATATCCCGCGGCTGTCTGCGGGTTCTCATCGACATTAAGTTTGACGACGGAAATCTTGTCGGCATTTTCAGAGGCAATCTCCTCCAAGATGGGAGCCACCATCTTGCACGGCCCGCACCATTCGGCCCAAAAATCGACGATCACCGGCTTATCCGCATCAAGCACATCGGCTTGGAAAGTTGCATCTGTCGTCGCTGTCGCTAAGTTACCCATGAGTCCATCATTCCTTATCTGAGTTCGTATTCGTTCGAATTATCGTGTTGCAGTCGGGCTGAGTCACCCAAGCCATCGACCCTGTGCACTGGGCTATAGCGAAACCGCTGCCCTTTCCATTCCGTTCCAGTGAGGTCGATGCTTAGTCGGTCAACTCGGTCAGGTACTTTTCCGCGTCCAAAGCCGCCGCACACCCAGTGCCCGCTGCGGTGATGGCTTGGCGATAAGTGTGATCAACCAGATCCCCACAATCGAAGACACCGGCTTGGTTGGTGCGAGTGCTAGGGGAATCGGCGAGTACGTAGCCCTCGTCGTCTAGGTCGATCTGGCCGGTCAACAGCTCGTTGCGCGGGTCGTGGCCAATCGCGATGAACACCCCACTGACGTCGTGCACTGTCTCCGCTCCGGTTTCGGTATTCCGCAGGGTCACCGATTCCACCTTGTCGGTTCCGTTGATGTCCGCCACCTCGCTGTTCCAGGCGAACTTGATTTTGGGGTCATTCATGGCACGCTGCGCCATGATCTTGCTGGCACGCAACTCGTCACGCCGGTGGACGATGGTGACCGATTTGGCGAAGCGAGTCAGGAATGTGGCCTCCTCGATGGCAGAGTCGCCACCGCCCACGACCATGATGTCGGCATCTCGGAAGAAGAAGCCGTCGCAGGTGGCGCACCAGGAAACCCCGTGGCCGGACAATCGCTTTTCATTTGGCAAGCCAAGTTCGCGGTACCCCGATCCCATCGCCAGGATGACCGCTTTGGCTTGGTGTACGCCGCCCTCACCGTCAGTGATGGTCTTGATCGGCTTGGTCAGGTCAACGGCGGTGACGTCTGCAGTGTGCAACTCTGCTCCGAAACGAGCCGCTTGGGCTTTCATTTCCGCCATGAGGGAAGGCCCCATGATGCCGTCCTCGAACCCCGGAAAGTTCTCAACCTCGGTGGTCTGCATTAGCGCCCCGCCGGCGGTCACCGATCCCTCAAAAACCAGTGGCGCGAGTTGAGCACGAGCCGCATAGATCGCAGCGGTGTAGCCAGCCGGGCCGGACCCGATGATGATGACCTCGTGTACGTCAGTCGCTGGATCGGTCATGTGTTGGCCCCACTTCTGCTGGCACCATGGCACACCGACGAAGGTGCAGGTGCAGTCCTACACCTTAAGGTTGGTGGCGCCATGGCGCATGGTTCGATTACGTGATGAGCAACGATCCTAGTTCCTTATTCATTCCGTTCCGACTTGCCCCTAACGATCACCTGGCGGGGAACCGATGGCAAAACGATATCCAGGGTGAGCTGTAGGGCTGCTTTGGCTCGTTATCGTGTCTTTATGTCTGGCGATCGCCCGCACCAAGGGCCTGTGGGTCCACCGCGACCCAAGACAGCCCCGGTGCAACGACCTCGCACAGTCGCCGAGGTGAGCGCTGGTGGGTTGGTCCTAGACCAGTTGCAGGATCCAGCTAGTGCCCTTTTGATCTCGCGACGGGATCGACGTAAGCGCCTGATCTGGTCATTTCCGAAGGGCCACATAGAAGCTGGCGAGACAACCCAGGAGACGGCTCTGCGGGAAGTGCAAGAGGAGACAGGCATCGTCGCTGAAATCTTGCAGCCCCTGGGCAAGGTGGATTTCTGGTTCATGGCGGACGGATACCGGGTGCACAAGACGGTGCACCATTTTCTGATGCGCGCCGTAAGGGGAGCCTTGAGTGCGGAGGATGTGGAGGTGGAGTCGGTGGAATGGGTGCCGACGCACACCGCTCGATCGCGGTTGGCTTACGCCGATGAGCGCGACCTACTCGTGCGAGCGTTAGGCGACCTGCCGGACATCACCTCGTGAGGTTCGCCGCACGACGCAGGCTGTCGGTGGGACTGCTCCTAGTTGCCGCCGTAGCTGCGACCCTCGTGCCAGCGACTGGCTCGGCGCAGATCGCCGATGATGCGCCGACGGTGGATGTGCTGGTGGATTCGGTCACCCCGGCCGTTCCTAAGGCCAAGTCTTCACTGCGGATCAGCGGCCGCGTTGCGAACACCAGCGCAGTGACGATCTCGGGGGCCCAGATTCGCCTGAACCTGTCCCCCACACCCTTGCTGACCCGGGGCGAAGTGCCGCAGGTCCTTTCCGGCGAATCCAACCGGGTCGGGGAACCAGTGGCAGGCTTCAGCGTTGTTGCGGTAGACACGCTGGAGCCGGGGCAACAGTCCAGCTTCACCTTGCGAGTGAAACTGGCAGACCTGGGTTTGCCGCCAACCCCAGGGGTCTACGCGTTTTTTGTCAACGTCGCTGCGCAGGAGGCCATGATCGGCAGAGCGGGAGTCACGTTGCCCTGGTTCCCCAAGAAGGCGAAGTACTCCGCATCGAAGGTCGCTTTCTTGTGGCCCATCACACAAGATCCCGCCGTGGCAGGCAACGAGTTGGTGCTGGACGCGGAACTTCCACGTGAGTTTGGTGCCGATGGCCGGCTCGGACAACTCCTGAACGTCGGGGCCAGGAGCAGTGTGAGTTGGCTGGTGGATGCGGCCACCTTCGCGACAGCTAAGGACCTCGCGGACGGCTACCAAATCCAAACCCGGGAAGGCCCCGAGCCAGGTGATCGGGCTGAATCGGCCGAAGAGTTCATTACTGAACTCCAAGCCACCCTTGCTGATCAGCAATCGTCGCTGCCTGGCTATGCGGTGGCCGACGCAGACGCGCTGAACCGTGCGGATCTGACCGCCTTTGTGGTCCGGTCCGCGACGCTACCCACCCTCTTGGCGGACCGGGATCTGAAGTCCTCGGATCCTGAGGTGTTGTTCGCACCGCCTGGTGGCGCAACCGACTCCACAACAATGCAGGTGTTGGTGGATGCTGGCGTCCGCGCTGCTTTGTTCAGCGAGGCCGCGTTTCCAACCGAGGAGATCCTTACCTACACGCCCACGGGAGCGACCACCATCGATGTCGGCGACGACCGCATCAGTGTGTATCTGACCGACACCCAGTTGGCCACCGAACTTAGCCAAGGGTTGGCTACGACCCCCGAGCGAAGTCGCGCCCAGCAAGCGATCCTGGCAGACCTGGCCATGATCACCTTGGAGCGGCCCACTGTTGTCCGCCGCGTGATCGCCGAACCTCCGCCCACCTGGAACCCTCCGGAGCGTTGGTCTGCGGACCTGTTGGCACAGATCGAGCGGGCGCCTTGGATCGATCCGATTCAGCTCAGTGAGGTCCTGCAGGGACCGCTGTTGCCCCGCCAGACGGCCGACTACGGCCGCGAGGAACGCCGCCAAGAGTTGCCGCGGGGTTACATGCAGCGGATTCGGGAGCAGGAGGCCGCACTGGAATCATTGTCCCGGATCGTCAATGATCCCACCGGTTTCGGGGAAACCTTCACACTGGCACTGCAACGCGCAGCATCGGGGCTATGGCGGGGGCAACGGGCGGCTCGTGATGAGCTGATGGACACGATCACTGCGCAGTTGGCCGAGGAGCGGGCAAAGGTGGCGGTTGTTTCCGCCGGTAGCGTCACGCTCGCTGGCGACAACGGCCGCTTGCCCTTAACCGTGGCCAATGATCTGGACCGTGATGTGACAGTTGGCATTGACTTGCGCACCGACAACCAGGCGCGGTTGAAATACACCGCTCCTGATCCGGTTACGGTTAAAGCAGGACAGAAGACCGGCCTGGAAGTCCCCATCCAAGTGGCCGGCAGCCAGCCACTGGAGGTCACC
Source organism: Actinomycetes bacterium (assembly GCA_022600255.1). GTDB lineage: Bacteria > Actinomycetota > Actinomycetes > S36-B12 > JAHZKU01. Next base: position 8,991 of record JAHZKU010000269.1, read on the forward strand.
GTTATGCTGACCGATGCCAAGGGCGTCTTCTTCTCCGACTCCGCCACCTTGCAACTGCAATCCACGGCTTCCACGCGGATCGCGGCCATCGTGGTTGGTCTTGGCGCCGCCGCACTGGTGGTGCTGGTTGCCCTCAGGCTCTGGCGGCGTCGCCGTGGCTGAGACACCAGATCCAGCCCAGAAGCCGGTCGACGAAGCGGATTCCACACAGATCCGACTAGGTGCTGCCAACCAGGCGCCTGCAGATGAGGCCTTGTTCACCCAAGGGGCCATGCTCAGCGATGGTCTGGTCGACGAAGAGAAGGTAGCCGATTCAGAGAACAAGCTGTTGCGTAACAGCGCCCTGATGGCGATCGGCTCAACACTGTCGCGCGCGACCGGATTGTTTCGAGACATTGCATTGGCGGCGGCCCTGGGCTCCTCGCTGGTGGCCGACGCTTTCGTTCTGGGTAATCAACTCCCAGACATCACATACGTTCTGATCATCGGTGGCGCCCTAAACGCCATCTTTGTTCCCTTGCTCGTGCGACGTATGAAGGATGACAAGGACGGCGGCAAGGCTTATACGGATTCACTCCTGTCATTGGTCGGCACCGTACTGGTTGTCCTCACCGTAGTAGCCGTCCTAGCCGCACCATGGCTGATCGACCTTTACGCTTCGCCCGACTATAGTTCCGGACAACTCGAATTGGCCGTGGCATTCGCCCGGTATTGCCTGCCGCAGATCTTCTTCTTCGGTCTCTACGCGATGCTGATGCAGGTGTTGAACGCGCGGGGGCATTTCGCAGCCCCCATGTTTGCTCCGATTTTCAACAACGTTGTTGCGGTTATCACGTACTTGTCGTTTGCGATCGTGGTCGGAAGTGCTGCGGTTGCGGGCGGTACCCTCACTTCAGGTCAAACTGCGTGGCTTGGCATCGGAACCACCCTGGGCATCGTGGCCCAAGCTTGCGTGCTGATCCCGGTCGTTTTGCGCTCGGGCTACCGGTTTACGTTCAGTTGGCAGTGGCGTGGAATGGGGATGCGCAAGGCGGGCCGACTGGCCGGGTGGACGCTGGGTTTGGTGGCCGTGACCCAGATCGGTTTCTTGGTGGCAACCCGGCTCGCCACCACGGCTAACGTGAACGCGGCGGCCGTGGATGGCACGCCGGTCGGGTTGGCCTCATACGCCAGGGCCTACTTGGTCTTCATGATTCCGCACGGCATCATCACCGTTTCGTTGGTAACCGCTCAGTTGCCTAACCTGTCCCGCAAAGTGCACGCAGGCGCGATGCGGGATGCTGGTAATGACATCGGTCATACGATGCGACTCGCGGCCGCAATCGTGACCCCGATCGCTCTCGCTCTTGTTTTTGGCGCCCTGCCGTTGGCCGCGATTCTGTTCGGCTGGGGGGCCTCGAGTGCCGCTCAGGCGGAGCAGATCGGGGTACTGATCGCGATCTTCATGACCGGGCTGATCCCATTCACGCTTTACTACGTTCTGCAGCGCGGCTGGTATGCCATGGAGAACACACGCACACCTTTCTTGATGGCCGTACTGCTAAACGTCGCATTCGTCGCGCTGGCGATTCCGATGTTCAACATGTCCGGACCAGGCGGTCCGCAGGTGAACGCACTCGCTGCGGCCTACTCCCTCGCAAACTGGATCCTGTTCATCGTGGCTTGGCCCACCCTGCGTCGGGCGTATGGATATCTGGATGTCATGGCGACGGTACGGGCCCTGTTGAAAGTCCTGGCGGCCGCCGGGCTCGTGAGCGGATTGATGATTGCGATTCGACTCACCGTGCTGCCGCCATTCGGAACCGGAGACTCCAAGATCGATGCGTTCTGGACGCTGATCGTCACTGCGATTATCGTGCTGGTTAGCTACTTGCTGGTGGCGTGGCTGCTGCGGATTACCGAGATTCGGGAGCTCCTGACCTGGGCGAGGGGCAAACTACCTGGACGTCGGTGACCGCCGCCGCGCATTCGGGGGTGGACCGTCGTAGCCTTCAACCAAGAGGAGCTATGGATTCAACTCGACCCGCAGTCAACACTGTGCATGCTCACCGCACGGTGGGTTCCGCACGACCTGTGCTGCGCGAGCCTGATCAGGAGTCGGGCGGAATCGTGTTGGGCTGGCTGCTGAAGCTGGCGCTCGTTCTGGCGGTAATTGTGGTGGTGGGCTACGACCTAGTCGCGATCACTTACAACAAGGTGGCCACCGCGGAGGATGCCAAGTCCATTGCCCGCGCAGCCTACGATGCGAAGGTCCTCAGCCGGTCTACGTCCGCGGAGGCCACCAAGTCCGCGCAGGAGCAGGCGCGCGCAAGGGGCATCACACTGGACAAATCGGACGTTGTCTACGCTTCGGATGGCTCGATTGAAGTGACGGTGACACGCTCCGTTGACACGCTGGTCGCCCACAGAATTGGCCCGATCTCGGACTATTCAACGGTCGTTGAGGTCTACACGACGTCCAATGGGCCTTGATGTTCTTCACATTTGGTTCACAACTGACCGATTTTGAGTCGATTTGTTCTAACCTTGGGTGGTGACTGTGAGTACGCAGCCAGGATTGGCAGACCGACACGTCGGTCGGTATGTCTTGGACGATCTGGTCGCCGAACGCTCGGACACCATGATGTGGCGGGCGACAGATCCAGCCTTGCAGCGCCCGGTCGGGGTCAGACTCGTCCCATTGACAGATTCTCGCTGTGAAGCGCTCTACAAGGCCGCGCGTGCGGCGGCATCCGTGGATGACCGGCGGCTCGTGGCAGTCCTTGACGTATTTGAGACTGACGAGTATCTAGTGATCGTTACCGAGTGGGTCAACGGACAGGCCTGGTCGGATCTGCTCACCGAACGTTGGACTGCCCAGGAATCCATGGTGGTGGCCAAAGAGGTCGGCCTAGCTTTAGAGAAGGCGCACGCCGCTGGAGTGACGCATGGTCGGATTCGCCCAGATTCGGTCATGATCACCGACACTCGAGAGGTCCGACTCCGCGGCCTAGGCGTGGAAGCGGCTGTCTGGGGTTCAGAACCGCCCGGTGATCCCAAGGCGGCTGACCTGCATGGTGTCGGGGCCCTGCTCTATGCCGGCGTCACCTTGCGTTGGCCCTGCGGCCCACATGGCACACCGGTTGCGGGAATGCGTCCTGCCCCGGTCGCTAATGGTCAGATTCCGTCGCCCTCGGCGTTTGAGGCGGACGTCCCGCCTGTTGTCGACGCGATCTGCGCCAAGAGCATGCTCACGTCGCAGGGCTCCGAACCTGTGGTGGGTTACGCAGGCGTGGCTGAGTGTGTGCTGGCGCTGGATCATGCGCTTGGCAAACAACCCACATCAACTGAAGCCGACGAGTTCGCGGCCGAAACCGAGATTCGAGCAGACCGTTGGGTGGGGCGACTCAGCACGGCCGCCGTTTTCCTGTTCGCGATCGCTGGTGTCGGTCTGCTGCTCTGGCAGCTACTGGTCAACAACGGAGAACCGGATTCTGGGTCTGCGCTGGCGGACGGATCCGCCTCTCAGGTGGCACCGATCCCACCCTTCGAGGCCCCACTGCCAGAATCCTCGTTCACGATCGCCTCGGCGCAGGATTTTGATCCCGGGGGTGACGATGCCGAAAACCCGGACTTAGTCGAGAAAGCCATTGATGGCCGCAACAAGACCGCTTGGGTTACCGCGCCCTACCCCAACGCCAACATGAATCCCAAGGAGGGCGTGGGCTTGGTCCTGGATATGGGAACGGTCCGGAGCCTGCGCGCGCTGGATCTGAAGTTGTACGGCAGCGGTTCAGACTTCCAGGTCTTAACGTCGAAGAAGAAGCCGAAATCCCTTGACAACTACCGAACGGTCGCGGAGATCACCGGAGCCGGGAATTCGATCAAAGTGCGCACGTCCAAGCCGGTCCGGGCACGCTACGTCATGATTTGGTTCACCGGATTGCCCTACGACGGCGCGAATTATGTGGGCGGCGTCCGGGACGTCAAGATCGAAGGGTGAACCGAACCCGCGTAGGCTCATGGATGCCATGAGCGAAACAGTGCACGAGGACGCGCGCGCCGACGACCAACTCCTGCGTGATCATGTTGCTGGAGATCCAAGCGCTTTCGGTGAGCTATTCCGCAGGCACCAAGATCGCTTGTGGGCTGTTGCGCTGCGTACCAGCCGTGACCCCGATGAAGCGTCCGATGCGTTGCAGGACGCGATGGTCTCTGCGTTTCGTAGAGCTAGTACGTTTCAGGGCAACTCCAAGGTGAGCACTTGGCTCCACAGAATCGTCGTCAACGCATGCTTGGACCGGATGCGCAGTCGGCGCAGCAGACCGACAGTGCCACTGCCGGAGCAGGGCGACTATCTGGCGCCGGATCCCCGCGATCCGATCAATGAGCACGTGGCCAGGATCACGGTGCACGATGCCCTGGCTGAGCTCCCCGAGGACCAGCGCGCCGCGGTTGTGCTCGTAGATCTAGAGGGTTGGTCGGTCGAGGCGGCCGCTGAAGCGCTCGATTGCCCGCCAGGCACAGTCAAGAGTCGCTGTCATCGTGGTCGAGCCCGGCTCGCCCAGGTTTTGGGGAACCTGGCACCCCCAACACCCGTCTCAACCACGAAGCCGACAAATCCTGAGGGACCGCAAGCGCGCAGAGAAGGAGGGCAATCGTGACCGATTCTGAACTGCCCCCACTCAACCCACAGGATGAAGCGGCGCTGCTTGCGCGACTTGCCAATACGCCAAGCCCGCCCATTCCTCCGGCCGTGAGCCAACGCGTGGCCGCCGCCATCGACCAAGAGGCGCAGGCCCGCGCAGAGCAAGAAGAGGCGAACGTTGTCGGCATCACGCGCGGGCGTCGCGGGTTTCGGGTCCTAGCCGCGGTCGCGTCCGTGGCGGTGATCGCCTTAGTGGGCGTGGCGGTCGTGCCATCTCTGACGGGATCGAACAGTGATTTCGCAGCCCAGTCTCTAAACGCCTGTACCGTGGCAGCCGATCCTGCGGCCGACTTAACGCCGGTGATGCACGAGTCGGGTCAGCGTTATGCCATGGCCGATTTCAGCGACCAAGCCATGGGCGTGATGTCTGAGCCTGCCCCGGAGTGTGACCAACCGCAAGGCGATGAGGCTGCTGGCTCGCAAGTCCAAGCAACGAACATCATGGCCGAGAAGATGCCGATGGTTCGGTCCTGTGTCGTCGCAGAGATGGTGGGCCGACCTATCCACGTCGCCGACATGGCGGACTTTGAAGGCAAGCCAGCGGTTGTGGTGGTGGCGGGCGCACCCGAAGAGGTGGTGGCGTTGGATTGTGACAAGAGCCAACCTGCGGTGCTCGCTCGCAAGACCATGACCGAATAACAGGTCACAATGGCACAAGAATGCGCACGACCGTGGCGTAGTGCTGAAGTACTTGTTCGCGGTATTCCCGCGTATCATTAGAGATCGTGACGCAAACAGCCCTCCCGCCTGCCTTGGCGCAGATCCAGCGCGATGCAGTTGGCCGCCTGTTGCAGCGTTTCCCGTTGATAACGGATTTGGGTGAACGCTTCACTGACGCGGGGTTCGAAATCGCCCTCGTCGGAGGGGGCGTTCGCGACGCTGTCTTGGGCCGGGAGTTGTCGGCCGACATCGACTTGACGACCAACGCTCGCCCTGCAGATTCCCTGGCAATCATGAATGACTGGGGTGATGCAGTCTGGGAAACCGGGATCCGGTTTGGGACCGTGGCAGCCCAACGCGGCGGAACCTCGTGGGAAGTCACAACTTACCGAGCTGACGCCTATGACCACGACTCCCGAAAGCCCGACGTCCAGTTTGGGGATTCGCTGACGCAAGACCTATACCGGCGCGACTTCACCGTGAACGCAATGGCCGTGCGACTACCGTCGCTGGAGTTCGTCGACCAAAACGGTGGTCTGATCGACCTTTCCCAGGGCCGGCTGCGCACGCCAGGACCAGCGCACGAGTCGTTCTCCGACGATCCGCTCCGGATGCTTCGGGCGGCCCGGTTCACGTCTCAGCTGGGACTGGTGATCGACCCTGCGGGTCTTGCGGCCGCGGCGGAGATGGTCGATCGACTCAAGATTGTGTCAGCCGAGCGGGTCCAGGCGGAACTTAGCCGGCTACTCCTAGGCGAACACCCCCGCCGGGGTCTCGAGGTGCTCACAGCCACCGGTCTGGCGGACGTCGTGCTGCCCGAACTCCCCAAACTGCAATTGGAGATTGACGAGCACCACCATCACAAGGATGTCTATGAGCACTCCTTGACAGTGTTGGATCAAGCCATCGCCTTGGAGGACGACGGCCCAGACTTGGTACTGCGGATGGCGGCCCTAATGCATGATGTCGGCAAACCCAAGACGCGCCGTTTCGAAGGAAACGGCAGCGTCTCGTTTCACCATCACGAGGTCGTAGGGGCGCGGATGTCGCGGAAGCGACTCAAGGCGTTGCGCTATAGCAACGACTTCACCGAGGACGTGGCCAGGCTGGTGGAGTTGCACCTGCGGTTTCACGGTTATGGCGATGGTGAGTGGTCCGATTCGGCCGTGCGACGTTATGTGCGTGACGCTGGTCCGCTGCTAGACCGGCTGCACAAACTCACGCGTGCGGACTGCACCACCCGCAACAAGCGCCGGGCTAACGCGCTGCGCCGCTCCTACGATGGGTTGGAGGAACGAATCGCTGTTCTAGCCCAGCAAGAGGAGTTGGCGGCGATTCGCCCGGAGTTGGACGGCAACCAGATCATGGCGATCACGGGCTGGCCGGCAGGACCAAAGATCGGGAAAGCCTACAACTACCTGCTGGAGTTACGCCTTGAGCAGGGCCCGATTGGGTTGCCCGCAACCGAAGAGGCGTTGCGCGCCTGGGTCGCCACCCAAGACTGAACTCGTTCTTCTGGTGTTGTCACCCAGGACCGGCTCATTGGGGCTCGGCCGGTGCTGAGGCGGCAGCAGCGCGCTCTAGATCATGGCGAGATTGCCACCAATACCACAGTGCGGTGAGCAAGTAGAGCGCCCCGAGTATCCAGTATCCGATTGGCCAGATGCCATCGTCTGGCGCGGTGAATGCCAGGATCAGGGCGCCTACAACCAGACCGATGTTCACCGCTACATCGAACAAGGAGAATACTCGACCAAGGTGATTGCCGCTGATCCGGCGTTGCAGCGTTGTGTCAGCGCCAATCTTGGCGGCCTGCTGGGCGAGCCCCACGATGAACCCGGCAACCGACATGGAAACGACGGTGATCGGGGAGATGCCTACCGGCACCGCCAGTCCGGCTAGGAGCAGGGTCGTAGTAGTCCACCAGATGGTCCCGATACGTCGAGTTGCCGGTGGGGTGGCGAAGGCGGCCGCCAAGGCCCCGAGGGTTACTGCACCGGCGATGAGGGAGAAGTCCCGCAGGGCGGCATCGGGGTCGGACGCCGGGTGGAGGGCATTCCGCAAGATTAAGAGCAAGAGTACTGTCATGGCACCGAAGCCGATCCGATAGATCAGCACCACGAAAACAGCGCGCCACGACGGTCCATCGGCCAGCAGAACCCGAAATCCGTCAATCATGCCGCGCAGGACCGCGCCCACCGTATCCGGTTCGGTGGTCGGGCCGCTCGGTGTCGCTTCCGGACTGGGTTCTGCAGGGCCGCCCTCTACCGCTGGGCCTGACCGGGCCTCGCCGTTGTCTGATGGGACCGCGGGCTTGATTGACCCTGGCCCTAGCTGATCCCGGCCAAGGGATAGCCCCACCGCTCCGGCGCCTAGATAGACCCCACACGCAGCCACGAGCACCAGCGCCGCCCCAAAATCGCCACCGCCCAAGACCCCCCGCAACACGATTCCCAGCAAGATGCCGGCCCCGTACACAATGGTCCCGGTTGTGGGTGCGATCGAGTTTGCGGTGACGAGCTGGTCTCGGGGGACCACATGCGGCAGGCTGGCCGATAGTCCGGCGAGTACAAAGCGGCCAATGGCCAAGGTGATCAGGACAATCACGCCCAAGTCCAGGCCGTCCCGTTGCAGGGCGACCGCACCCGCCGCCACTAGTACCGTCAGCGCGCGGAGCCAGTTCGCTCGCACCAGCACCTGTCGGCGCCGCCAACGATCTAAGAAGACGCCGGCGAACGGGCTGACCAATGAATAGGGCAGGAGCAGGATTCCGAAGGAGACGGCGATGGCAATCGGGGTAGGTTGTCTTTCTGGGGAGAACAGCACGAACGATGCCAAGGCAGCCTGGAGTAGGCCATCTCCGAAAGAGCCGGTCAGTCGCACGCTGAGCAGGCGCAGAAAGCTGCCGTTACGCAACAGCAGGAATACTGGACGCGTGCTCACTCATCCGACGTTAGTGCCCGCGGGCTCGGTGCGGGCACAATTGTGGTGTCCTTCTGGCGGCCGCGCCGACGCGATAGATTGTGTTCACTGGAACCGCTGGATCGGGGTTGCGTGGTGGGTCGACAGCGGACACGGTTCGTGCACATTCCGAAAGTAGGCGGATCCACCGTGGCTTCCGTTCTGCAGTGGCAGCACCCGTGGCAACAGGGGTTTAGCTTCTCGGGAAACCATCGCGTCGACGCGGCCCGGTTCGCGGCGTTGACTCCCGAGCAGCGTACGCGTATTGGCTGGTTCGACTATCACTCCCCTTTCCGGACGGGAATACCGGAGATCGATCACTCAGCCACTCTTTTCACGATTCTGCGGGAGCCGGTGGCGCGGGTGGTTTCGTTTATGCACCACGTTTGGGATGGGAAGAGTCCTGGACTTAGCGAGTTCAGTGGTGGGGATCGATTCCCCGTCACGGCGTTCTTGCGTGACCCCATTCCGGAGCTACAGAATCTCCAGACGAAGATGATGCTGAACACGTCCTCATGCACCTCGCCAGAAGAACTGAAACGGCTGGGGCATGATGCAGCGCTGGAGCTCGCCACAGAGCATCTCTTGGAAGGCATGGCCGCCTTTGGGCTGCAGGAGGAACTTGACGCCAGCCTGCTCCTGATGCAGCAGCCGCTCGGCTGGCGCACCCCACTGTACGTTTCCAGAAACCGGCGGTCGTCGGTAGGACAGATTTCATTGACGCCAGCGCAACGTCGCCGGATTGAGGGGCTGAACAGTCTGGATATGCGACTCTATGCGCAAGCGCGCACACACTTCGACCAGCGCAAGCGCCGAGCGGGTATCACGTCGGATGCGGTTGCCCGATTTGCTCGGCAGCGCCGAGCCACTGCGCCGGTAGTGCAGACAACTGCCCTGGCGCGGCGTGGGGTCACCCGGCTACAGAACCGGACTGGTGGCCGGATCTAGGGGCCCCACTCCGCTGCGCCAGCCATGAGCCGTTCGCTGGCATCGGTCGCACCGGCACGGCCGCTTTCCTGATCAGGCCCTGAAAATGGGCTAGGTTGTAGGGGTGAATGAGGTTGACGGCCGCGCGGTTGCGATTGGCATCGTGGTCGGGGTGGTCTTGGGCTCTCTGGTTTTTGTGTTGACCGGAAGTGACAACACCTACTGGATCTACATTGGCGCTGGCGTGGGCGTCATTCTGGCTCTGGGCCTGAAGAGGCGCAACAACGGCGGTGACGGAGAGTAAGTCGCAGGCCCGCGTCGTTCCGCGGCTGCCTTCCCAATCGACACCAACCGCGTCGATCCGCCCTCGTGTCTGCTCTGAATTAGCGGTCCTGCGAAATCTTACGTGGGCTCAGCTCGTTAGCCGTACGAGAATGACGGTCAGGGGTTGGAGAAAGCAAAAGGCCCGGCTCTGGCTGCACCTGAATCGGTGCAGCCAAAACCGGGCAACATGCGATGGTCGCCTAGCTGGTGATGTCCCCAGCAATAAACGCTTCCACGGCTTCGTAAGCCTCATCGTCGGTGTATTGCACCGGTGGGGACTTCATGAAGTAGCTGGAGGCCGACAGGATCGGGCCACCGATACCGCGGTCTTTCGCGATCTTCGCTGCGCGCAGGGCGTCGATGATAATCCCGGCACTGTTGGGTGAGTCCCACACTTCTAGCTTGTATTCCAAGCTCAGCGGCACGTCACCGAAGTTGCGACCCTCAAGACGGATGAAGGCCCACTTGCGGTCGTCCAGCCATTCCACATAGTCACTTGGTCCGATATGCACATTCCGAGGTGCAATGTCATCGCGCATCTGCGAGGTGACCGATTGGGTCTTGGAGATCTTCTTGGACTCAAGACGTTCCCGCTCCAGCATGTTCTTGAAGTCCATGTTGCCGCCAACGTTGAGTTGGTAGGTGCGGTCCACCGTTACCCCGCGGTCCTCAAACAACTTGGTGAGGACACGGTGGGTAATGGTCGCGCCGACCTGGCTCTTGATGTCGTCGCCGACGATCGGGACGCCGGCGTCTTCGAACTTCTGCGCCCACTCAGGTGTACCCGCAATGAAGACTGGCAAGGCGTTCACGAAAGCGACCTTGGCGTCGATCGCGCACTGGGCGTAGAACTTGGCGGCGTCCTCTGAACCCACGGGGAGGTAGCAGATCAAGACATCGACGTCGGCGTCCTTGAGCGTGGCCACGACGTCCACGGGCTGGGCCGAGGACTCTTCGATGGTTTCGCTGTAGTACTTGCCAAGGCCGTCCAAGGTGTGACCACGTTGCTCGGTGACGCCAGAGGGTGGCACGTCCGCGATATTGATGGTGTTGTTCTCGCTGGCCAGGATGGCGTGGGATAGGTCGTTGCCGAC
>JAHZKU010000270.1 GCA_022600255.1 Actinomycetes bacterium
GCGACTGCACCGTCTGAGCCCGGCTCGTCCCCTGCACGCGCTGGAAGACGGGCACGAGCTGGGACGCCCACGATTCCACGGCCAGCGCGGCGGCATGCACGCGATGCGTGGCCGAGGACTTGCCCTCGGCCCTGAAGGTGTCCCAGGATCTCTACAACCACATCGATCCCACCTTGGTCGGCAACGACATGCGCATCCTAATCACCGAGATGGCTGGGCGCGCGTCTGTGGAGTTGAAGGGGCAGGAACTTGGATATGACCTGTCTGACGACCCCACCGCGTTGGCGGGACTGGTGGATCGTGTCAAAGGGTTGGAGGCAGAAGGGTGGAGTTTTGAGGCTGCCGACGCGTCCTTCGAGCTGATGCTGTTGGACCAGACGGGCAAGCTGGAATCACCCTACGAGCTGGAGTCGTGGCGCACGATCGTGGAGCGGCAGGGTAACGGGGAAGTCGTTAGTGAGGCCACGGTGAAGTTGCGCGTCGATGGGCGTCGGGAAATCTCGACCGCCGAGGGAAACGGCCCAGTGAACGCGCTGGACAACGCATTGCGCGGCGCGTTGGTGAAAGCACATCCGGAGCTGGAGTTGTTGCGCCTAGTCGACTACAAGGTTCGGATTCTTGAAGGCGTCAAGGGCACCGGCGCAGTAACGCGGGTTCTGGTGAGCACCACCGACGGTGATCGAGAATGGCACACAGTCGGGGTGCACGAAAACGTCATCGAGGCTTCGTGGCTGGCACTGGACGATGCCATCCGCTTCGGACTCTTGGACAGCACCCAAGCTCGTTAGCGCTCGCGTTCGTTACTCTGCGATCTCTTCCCACCACTGGCACCACCAGTCGCCGCCCACAAGCACGCGCAACTTCGGGTGCCAGCAGTAGGCCAAGCCAGCGCTTGGATCGAGGTAGAACAGGCAATTGTCGCAACGTTCGTCTTGATACGGGTGGGCGCGCAGCGTGGCGTCCTCAGCGAGATGGCCTAGTTTGAGGGCCAGTTCTTCGTCGATCGGCTCAGGCTCTGGAGGCTTGATTTCGTACACAGGGTTGGCGTCAGATTCACTCATGGTTCGATTCTGCCGTGAACGCACGGTTTTTCGCCGGATACTCTGGGTTTTGTGAGAATCGCACGCTTTTCTATCGGAAGTACTGTCGCCTACGGGATTGTGGAAGGAGCCGGACCTGACGTCGTGTCTTCTGACCCGAACGAAGCCAAGATCCGGCCCATCAAATCCATGCCGTTCGGGGATGTGGAACCGACCGAGTCCACGTTTCCCCTCTCGACGGTAACGTTGCTGGCTCCGGTGCTGCCGAGCAAAGTGGTAGGGATCGGGAAGAACTATGCCGATCATGCCCGGGAACTTGACGCCCCGCTCCCGGATGAGCCGCTGATGTTTCTGAAGCCCAACTCGGCCGTGATCGGTCCGATGGACACGATCAGGTTGCCCGAGCAATCCGAACGGGTCGATTTCGAAGGGGAGTTGGCTGTCGTGATCGGCACAATGTGTCGACACATCGATCCCGAAGACGCGCACCGCGTGATCGGCGGCTACACATGTGCCAACGATGTCACGGCCCGCGATCTGCAGGTCGCTGATGGGCAGTGGGCGCGCGCCAAAGGGTTCGACTCGTTCTGTCCCCTTGGGCCGTGGCTCGAAACTAGCCTGGACGCGGCCGACCAATCACTGACGACGACCGTAAATGGTGCAGAAAAGCAGTCGGCCAGTACCGCAGAGCTACTCTTCGGCGTACCGGAGTTGGTGTCATACGTCAGTTCGGTGATGACCCTCTTGCCCGGAGACGTGATTCTGACAGGGACGCCCGCCGGCATTGGCCCACTGCGCGACGAGGACCAGGTGTCGGTTTCCATCTCGGGGATCGGCACGCTGACTAACGAGGTGATGCTCAGTGAATGATCAGGTTCGCGTGCGGTTCTGCCCCTCGCCCACTGGCAACCCGCATGTCGGGATGATCCGCACCGCATTGTTCAACTGGGCGTTCGCGCGTCACACCAAAGGGACGCTGGTGTTTCGGATCGAAGACACCGACGCGGCCCGCGATTCGGAGGAGTCGTACCAAGACCTACTCGCAGCCTTGCGCTGGCTGCATCTAGATTGGGATGAGGGACCAGAAGTGGGTGGCGAGTACGGCCCCTACCGTCAGTCTGAGCGCATGCAGATCTACCAAGACGTCGCGAGCAAGCTCTACGAGGCGGGTTTTGCCTACCGCTGCTACTGCCGGGCGGACGAAGTGGAGGCGCGCTACGAGGCGGCGAAGGCGGCCGTGAAGGCCCAAGCCGTGGCCGCGAAGGAGGCGGCCCTAGCCGCCGGTGCGGATGGCAAAGCGGCGAAGGCCGCGTTCCAAGAGGTTTGGCAAGCCAGGGTGCCACAACCAGGCTATGACGGGCATTGTCGTGATCTGACCGACGCTCAGTTGGCCCAGTTCGCAGACCGGCCCTACATCCTGCGCTTCCGGATGCCCGATGCCCAGATTCGTTGGGATGATCTGATTCGTGGCGAGATGTCGTTCGCGGCGCAGAACGTGCCCGACTTTGGGATCGTGCGCCCCAACGGACTACCGCTCTATACGCTCGTGAACCCGGTGGATGACGCCATGATGGGCATCACTCATGTCCTCCGAGGAGAGGACCTGCTGTCCTCAACGCCCAGACAAATCGCGCTCTACGGCGCTCTTGCTCAGATCGGAGTGCTGGTCACCGACATGCCGCGGTTCGGGCATTTGCCATACGTCATGGGGGAGGGGAACAAGAAACTTTCTAAGCGCGATGCGGAGTCTTCGCTAGCGATGTACCGCGAGTCCGGGTTCCTGCCCGAGGCGCTCCTGAACTACCTGGCACTCTTGGGCTGGTCGATGCCGGCCAACGAACAGACTGGTTCTGGGATCGAGTCGGAGCTGTTCTCAATGGAACAGATGGTGGCTGCATTCGAGCTGGACAAGGTAAACGCCAATCCCGCCCGGTTTGACTTGAAGAAGTGCACGGCGATCAACGCAGCGTGGATCCGACGTATCCCGGTCGCTGAGTTGCAGCGGCGCCTGACCGAGTTCCTGCAGGACCGCGGCACCGTTGGGCAGCCACTGTCATCACGAGAAGACGAAGTTCTAACGGCCGTCACCCCCCTGGTGGCCGAACGCAGCGAAACGCTCCTGCAGGCTGCCGAGATGATCGATTTCTTGTTTGTCGCCGATGAGGATTTCGTCATTGACGCGGCCCAAGCCGAAAAGATCCTGGACCAGGCCGCGGGCGCCACGTTGCGTGCGGCGCGTGTCGGCCTAGCGGAATTGTCGGACTGGTGTGCCGATGACATCAGCGCAGTGCTGGCGGATGAGCTGGTTGACGGGTTGGGGTTGAAGCCGCGTCTGGCGTACGGACCGATCCGGCTGGCCGTGTCCGGCAAACGCATTTCGCCACCCCTCTTTGAGTCGATGGAGATTCTGGGAAAACCGAGTAGTCTGGCGCGGTTGGATGCCGCCCTTGCTCTCCTTCCGGACGCGTCGCCCAACGGCCGCTGACTCCGCTGTTGGGGGATCACCCAACTGGTGGGCTATCATTTTCAAGGCGAGGTCGATACGGCCTTGCAGTCGCTGGTTTGTGTCACGGGCGCGGACCATGCGGTGGGGTATGGTGTAATTGGCAACACGACGGTTTCTGGTTCCGTTATTCTAGGTTCGAGTCCTGGTACCCCAGCGATTTGGTACTTCTGGATTCTTCCGTGTCATCGTGCCTTTGTCGATGTCCCTCACCGCAGAATCCAGCAGTTCTGGATCACCTTGGCCCCGTTGTGTAGTGGCCTAGCACGCCGCCCTCTCAAGGCGGTAGCGCGGGTTCGAATCCCGTCGGGGCTACCCATGACAGCTCCTGATCTCACGAAGGTCAGGAGCTGTCTGTGTCTCCGCAAGCACCCAAGGCGGCCTGCCGGTCAGCCGCTGATCGCGAAAATGAACAGAGCACACAACGTGCCGGCTTCAACGCCCGCGCCGAGGGTGTCCCCGGTGATGCCGCCCAGCGAGCGACGCCACGTGCGATAGAACAACTGGGTGATCGCGATCGCGACCGGAATCGCCAGGAGTGCGATCAACGAACCGGTACGCACGGGTTCGTCATCCAGCCACAGCCCCAGGCCGGCCAGCCCGAAGTAGGCCGCAGACACCAACACCACCGCTGGCCAGCGCACGGTCTGGCTGACCCAACTCCCCAAACCGGAATCTCGCGCCGCCGATCCTAGGCACGCCCAAGCCAGACAGAGCCGGCCTGCGATCAGCGCCGTGATCAGCGCCAGGCTGCCATGGCCCAAGGTGACCGAGATCGCCAGGCACACGACTTGCGCACTCAGGACAAAGCCCAAGACTAGGACACCAGTCGGGCCGATGTCCGAGGCGCGCATTACTGTCAGTTTCTGGTCGCGGTCGCCGGGCGCGGCCAACGCATCGGCCGTGTCGGCTAGACCGTCCGCATGCAGCCCCCGCGCCAACCACTGCACAAACCCGATGGCGCCGATAGCGCCCAAGATCGGACCAAGGTGGCCTGCCGGACCGCCTGGCCAATCGATCAACAGTCGAATCAGTAGAAGAATGGCGACAGCCGCGATCCCGGCCACCGCCCAAATCAGGGGAGTCAGGAGGACTGCCCAACCCACACTTTGGGGTCGGGCTGCGATCGCCGAAACATCGCCAGCTGGGATTCGTGTTGTCATCCCCAATGCCAGTCGTAGGCTTGCTTGCACCCGTAAATCCGTCAGCTACGCACGGGAGACGCCGGCGGACTCGAATGTGGCCATGCGATTGGTCAGCGCGATCGCCGATTGCACGACTGGCAGTACGAGTAACGCCCCAGTGCCTTCCCCCAGCCGCATGTGCATGTCCAAGATTGGCTCTAGACTCAGCTCATCAAGTGCCAAGCGCTGGGCTGGCTCGGGGGAACGATGACCAGCAACCCACCATTGCGCGGCACCCGGCGACGCTCGCTCCACCAGCATTCCCGCCACACAACTGATGACCCCGTCTAGGATCGCCGGGGTCCGTCGCCGCGCTCCCTGCGACAAGAATCCGCTCATCGCCGCGATATCTGGACCGCCCAACGCGGCAAGGAGCGGCACTGGCGAAGAAGACAGCTCCCGCGTCCGCCACAGGGCATTGCGCACCACCGTCACCTTTGTCATCCAGTTGGCATCGCTGATCCCGGTGCCTCGGCCACACACGACATTCGCAGGCTCGTTAGTGAGTCGGGCGACCAGAGCCGCCGCTGGCGTGGTGTTTCCGATTCCCATGTCGCCGGGGATCAGCAGGTCTGCACCGGAATCGATCAGGTCGTCGGCAATCCCCGCCCCAAGGTCCCAAGCCTCCTGCGCCTGCGCCAAGCTCATCGCGTCCTCGACATCGATGCAGCCGCTGCCGCGGCGAATCCGGTTCGCGAACACGGTGGCGGGGACTGCTAGCTCGGCGTAGTCCGAATCCACTGAAACGTCCACTACCTGAACGTGGACGCCGTGTGCGTCAGCCAATACACTGGCGGCCGCCCCGCCGGCGCCGAGATTGGCGACCATCTGAGCTGTCACTTCGCTCGGGTAGGCCGACGTGCCCCGAGACGCAATACCGTGGTCCCCGGCAAAAACCACCAAGTGGACAGCCCCGAACTCCTGCGGTGGTGCTTGCCCCTGCACGCCAGCACTCCACAGCGCCAACTCCTCCAGCCGTCCTAATGATCCCAGGGGTTTGGTCAGGGAATCTAGAATGGCTTGGGTCGCCCGTCGATCGGGCACACTCGGCTCAGCGACAGGAGCCTCGTCCTCAACCATGTTCGCCACCCTTGACGGTGAGGCGGCATCCCGCAACGTACATGAATACCTGGTCGCAGGCGGCGGCCACCGCGGCGTTACACACGCCCAGCGCGTCCTGAAAAGCGCGGGACTGGGCATTGTCCGGAACGATGCCGCTCCCCACTTCGTTGGTGACCAAGACCACCTCCGCGCGACATTCGCGCACGGCCTCAGTGAGGTCGGCCAGTTCTTGTTCCAGTCCGGGGCGGGTCGGATTCGCAGCGCCACCGCCGTCGGGAAACAAAGTGCGGTTCACCCACAGGGTCAGGCAGTCAACCAATATCGCTGTGCCCGGCGCGGCTCGTCGTAGCTCGTCGGCGATCGCAGTGGTCTCCACCGTGCGCCAAGCCTGGGGTCGGCGATCAATGTGCTCCGCAATCCGCGCTTGCCACTCCGGATCCTGCGGATCACGCCCGCCGGTAGCCACGTAACAAACGTCCCCGAAAGGATCTAGCAGTCGTTCAGCAGCCAGGCTCTTTCCCGAC